>CAZEAD010000029.1:0-8889 GCA_964510115.1 uncultured Mycoplasma sp. | reverse complement strand
TGTCAATATAGAGTGCTAAATTTGACAAAAAATCCAAAATATAGTATAATGAGAAACTGTAAAAAAAGGGGGAGTATCTCATGAAGAGACATAGAACAAATATAATTAAAAGAATTATGATTGGACAAATAGAAAAAATGTTCAATAGAAATGATAAAAAATATCTTAAAGAAGAATATCAACCAAGTATTGAAATAGTAAGAGATAGATACAATAAAGTACTAGCCAAAACCCAAGAATTAATATTTTATATGGGTTTAAAAACACCACTTGAAATAAGTTATTTATATAATTATCTTTTACATAATGGATATTTATCAGCAACAGGAAACATAGAAGTTGATATGGAAAGTTTAGATATCCCAGGTTTAGAAGGGGCTCAAGTATTAACAGGAAAATGTTGTTGTAGACAAACAAGTATAATGTTAAAGAATATTTTAGAAATGAAAAATCAAGAATCTTATATATTAGGAGCTTATTCCGAAATAGTAGGTTCAAACAGAATTCAAAAAACAATAGGAAACCATATCCAAACATTAGTGGTCCAAAATAAGAAAGCTTACGTTATTGATTCCTTAAATAATAAAACATTATTATATAAAGAACCAGGATATATTGAAGATATTCAAAGTAAAAAGAAACGTAAAATCAAAAAAATCAGTACTGCTATATACTCAGGAACTTATACAGCAGCCAATATTGAAAACATTTGCGATAACGTTTCATCTAAAGCTTTAAAAAATATAGAACTAAGTAAAAAAAGAGTGGCTAAAAAAATTAAAGCTAATGAAGCTTTATTAATTCATTATAAAAACAGTATTCAAATAAGTTCTGAAATAATTGCAGAAGAAATTGCAAATTTAAGAACAAGTTATCAACAAGAAATAAAAAGAGTTAGATAAAAATTATATGAGACAGTATCACGAAATACAACCTATATATAATAAAGAATCAAAAATCTTGATTTTGGGATCATTTCCAAGCATAAAATCAAGACAAATGAAATTTTACTATAGCCATCCTAAAAATCAGTTTTGGCCAATACTTCAAGAAATATTTAATGAAAAAATAAAAAATGATCCAGCATCTAGAACTGAATTTGTTTTAAAACATAATATTGCTCTTTGGGATGTTATTGCATCATGTGATATTTTATCTTCCAAAGATAGTAGCATAAAAAATATTAAAGTTAATGATATTAACAAAATTGTCAATAACTCTAGAATAAAAGCTATTTTCACAACAGGTAAAAAAGCAACTGAGCTTTATGAAAAATATCTTTATCATATAACAAAAATAAAATCTATATATTTACCATCAACATCTCCTGTCTATCAAAGCATGAAGTTAGATGAAAAAATAAAAAAATATGAAATTATAAAGTCCTATCTTCAGTAACCAAAACATGATATAATAAACATTGAAAAGAGGTTACAATGAAGATAGGAATTTTTACGGACACATTTACTCCAAGCGTAAATGGAGCAATAACTAGTATTTGTATGTTAAAAGAAGAATTTGAAAAAATGGGACATACTGTATATGTTATAACTACAAATAATAAAAAGCATGACTATGATGTCGATACTCAAGAAAGAATAATTAGACTTCCAGGAATGCCTATTCCTGTTTTCGATTACAGACTTTCCAATCCATATCAACCAAAAGCAAGAAAATTATTGGGACAACTAAACATTGATGTTATACATTCCCATAGTGACTTTTCAGTAGGTTTGTTTTCTAGATCAGTTGCTAAAAAATTTAATATTCCTGTCGTACATACATATCATACTTTATATGAAGAACAAGCATTTCATGTAACAAAAGGCCATTTCAAAAAATTGACCAAAAAAGTGATCATTAAAATGGCAAAATACTTTTGTGAAAAAACAGCAGATATTGTAATTACACCCACTGAAAAAACTAAAAAAGTTTTAGTAGAAAATTATAATATCCAAAAAGAAATAAAAGTCATTCCAACAGGTATCAATGTCAAAAGATTTAAGTATCAAAATTTGAGAAAAACAATATTAAACAAATTAAAAAGAAGTTATAATCTAACTAGCAATGATTTTGTCATAGTTACCCTTTCTAGATTAGGAAAAGAAAAAAGTATCGACTTTCTAATCAAAGCCATGCCTAAATTAATAACATATAAAAAGCATATAAAACTATTAATAGTGGGAGATGGACCAGAAAAACCAATTCTAGAAGAATTAACAAAAGAACTTAATGTAACAGATAACGTTATTTTTACAGGTAAAGTTCCTTTAGAAGAAGTTCCATATTATTATCATCTAGGAAAAGTTTTTGCAACAGCTTCCACAACAGAAACCCAAGGACTTACAATATTAGAAGCCATGGCCAGCAGCCTAGTGCCATTATGCATTGAAGATGATAGCTATAAAATAATTGTTAATGATGAAGAAAATGGCTTTTATTTTCAAAATGAAGATGATTATGTTGAAAAAGTAAAAAAGCTATCAAAAAATGTAAAATTACTAGAAAGAATGTCCAGAAGAGCTGAGTGTTCAGCGGAAACTTTAAATAGTGAAGAATATGCTAAAAATGTTTTAGAGGTTTATCAAAAAGTTATTGCTAATAAAAAAACAAAATGTCATATAGAAAAATCCTAAATCATTAAAATTGATTATTGTAAAAAAACATGTTATAATTAAAAACACAAAAGAATAAAAAAGCGGAGGTACAGGAGGTACAAATGAATATAGATTCTATTTTAGACATATGTAGAAAAATAATAGATATTTCTATAGTATGGGGCTTATTTTACATAGTATTAAAAAATATCAAAAACAATGTTAAACTTTCATTACTATTTAAAGGAATCTTACTTATAATTATTTTAAAGTTTGCAGGAGATTTCTTTGGATTAGTTACAGTTGGATTATTACTAGAATACGTAATAATGTGGGGGCCATTAGCTTTAATTATAATATTTCAACCAGAAATAAGATCCATCTTAGAGCAATTAGGAAGAACACAATTATTAGGACGTCATAAAGTTTTAACAGTTGATGAAAGAGAAAAACTAGTTTATCAAATTATTAGTGCAGTTGAGTACATGAAAAAAACCAGAATAGGAGCCCTTATAGTTATTGAAAGAGATACTAGCTTACAAGACTATATTAGCAAAGCAACCAATATTTATGCAGATATAACAAGTGAATTATTAATATCAATTTTCTTCCCAAACAATCCACTTCATGATGGAGGAGTAATAATTCAAGGAGATAAAATAAGTTGTGCTGGAGCAGTTTTCCCAACTTCTAGTAGCAGCAAAATAAATAAACGTTTAGGAACAAGACATCGCGCTGCTTTAGGAATAACAGAAGAGACAGATGCTATCTCTGTTATAGTATCTGAAGAGACAGGTCGTCTTTCCTTAGCGGTAAAAGGTGAATTATATTACAATATAACAATTGATGAAGCAAGAATTATGTTAATAGATGAATTAAGACCAAAACAAGACGATTTCGAAGATGAATATGATGAGGAGGAAGATTATGAAGGAAGATAATACTAGGAAATCCTCAAAGAAAAAGAAAAACAATGTTTTAAAGAAAATTGGTAGAGGCATATATAAATTTTTCAGTTTTATATATGAAATATTAGATAAATATATAATTACACCACTAAGTAAGCTTTTATTACTAATAACTAACATTTTTAAAACCAACAA
Source organism: uncultured Mycoplasma sp. (assembly GCA_964510115.1). Classification (GTDB taxonomy): domain Bacteria; phylum Bacillota_I; class Bacilli_A; order RF39; family UBA660; genus UMGS1572. The sequence goes on along the minus strand of CAZEAD010000029.1, from coordinate 5,189 downwards.
TAAACCTCTAGATAGATTATTAAATAATAAAAAATTTCTAATTACATTATCTTTAGCCTTAGCATTAATAGCATTTTTCGCTGTAGATAACATGGCAGATATTCTTATGAATAATCAAGCAGACGTTTTATATAACCAAAAAGTAACAGCCCTTTATAATGAAGAGTCCTATGTTATTGAAGGCTTACCAAAAACAGCAAACATTACTATGATTGGAAGAAAATCAGATTTATATTTAGCAAAACAATATCCAAATGATGATATTGTAATTGATTTAAGGAATTTAAAACCAGGAACACATAAAGTAAATTTAAAATATAATGGCAGTGGAACTATATCATCAGTTGACTATCAATTAAATCCTTCTGTTGCAACAGTAGTAATTTATGAGAAAGTTTCAAGAGAAAAAACAATAACAAGAGAAGTCCTAAATATAGATAAATTAGATGCAAAATACAATATCAACAACATAACTTTCAGTAGAGACAAAGTTTATGTCAAAGGAGCAGAATACAACTTAGATAAAGTAGCAATGGTAAAAGCTTTAGTAGACATTGAAAATATAGTAAATCCAAGTACAGGTACTCAAACATTAAAAGAGGTTCCCTTAATAGCGTACGATAAAAATGGAAATAAACTAGATGTCGAAATGGTACCAGCAACAATAGATGCCAAAATAGAGATAACATCACCAAGTAAAGAAGTTCCATTCGTAGTAGAACCAGTAGGAACATTATCATTCGGACAAGCTATTGAATCTATTACACTAAGTTCTAAAACAGCAATCATTTATGGTGACCAAGAAATATTAAATAAAATTACATCAATTCCAGTAAAAGTTGATGTTGACAATATCTCAAAAGATACAGAATTCAATATCAATGTTACAAAACCAACAGGAATAAATGAGATATCAGTACCAGCTCTAGTTGTAAAAGTAAAATTAGCGGATATAAAAGAAAAAACTATTGATGATGTAAGTATCGAAATAAGAAACTTAAAAGAAGGATTAGTAGCACAAGCTGGTTCAGTCGAAGAAACAAACGTTTCTGTAATTGTCAAAGGATCATCATCGAACATCAGTAAAATTACTAAAGAAGACATAACAGCATATGTAGATTTGGATGGACTTGGCGAAGGAACTCATAAAGTAGAAGTAAAAGCAACTGGAGATGATTCTAAGTTATCGTACACACCAAAGACTACAACAATTACAATTATTATCAAATAAAAAAGTTGAACAAAAAAGTTCAGCTTTTTTTATTTAACATCTAAATCTTGAATTAGAAGACCGATATTAATAATTCCTGCAATTCCAATAATGGCATATATTATTCTTGCAAAAGTAGTCATATCACCAAATATTGCAGTCACTAAATTAAAATCAAAGAATCCGATAAGACCCCAATTTATTGCACCAATAATACTAAATACAAGTGCAACCTTCTGTAAAACTACCATAACTTTCCTCCTTTTAACTGTTCGATAATAGTATGAGTAAAAAAAACTAAATTATACATCATCATATGAATATCTAAAAAAAAGAACAATATAATTAATTGAAACAAAAGAAGAGGTGGAAAATGAAAAAATTAATTTTAACTGTTTCAATGCTAACAATATTACTATTAACAGGATGTGGAAAACTTAATAATAATCAAATAAAAGAAAAATTTTTAAATGATGTAGAAAAACTCAATAGTTATTATATGGAAGGAGAATTAAAACTAACCAATAATGATGACACATACAATTATAATGTCGAAGTAAGTTATTCCAAAGGTGATAACTATAAAGTAGTAATGACAAATAAATCCAATAATTATCAACAAACAATTTTAAGAAACTCCGAAGCAGTATATGTAATAACACCAGCAATCAATAAAAATTTTAAATTTCAAAGCGAATGGCCATATAACAATTCTCAAGCATATTTACTAAATTCAGTAGCAACTGATTTAAAAAATGATCAAGAAGCAACCATGGAAGAAAAAGATAAAGAATATATTTTTACTACCAAAGTAAATTATCCAAACAATCCAGGATTAACAAAACAAAGAATAACATTAGATAATAACTATAATCTAAAAAAAGTAGAAGTATTAGATAAAAATGATATATCAAATATTGAATTTATTGTAAAAAGTATTGATAAAAAAGCAAAATTCAAAGATGATTACTTTGAGTATGAAGAGCAAGTAGAAAATAACAATCAAGAAAGCGAAGAAAGCGATCAAAGAAACACTGATCAATCAACAAATAATAGTACTGATCAATCTAATTCTAATAGTCAAACAACAGATAAAGAAACAACAAGTACTAATGATTCTAATAATCAAACAGAAAACAATGCCTGCGCAAATGGCGAAGATTGTACAAAAGACACTGAAAAAACTGCTAGTATAGAAGACGCTTTATTTCCATTATACCTTCCAACAAATACTACATTATCTAACAAAGAAGTAATTTCAACCGAAACAGGACAAAGAATAATTATGACTTTTGAAGGAGATAGTCCATTTATTCTAGTTCAAGAAACAGTAGCTAAAGAACCAACCCCAACAGTTATTCCGACATATGGTGAACCATTTATTTTAGTAGACACAATTGGATCACTAACAGATATATCATACACATGGGCCAGCAATGGTATTGAATATTATATAGTTTCAGATGTATTGAACCAAAACGAATTATTAGAAGTTGCTAAATCAATTAACTTAGTATCTGTAATAAATGAAAAATAAAATTAACTACTTACTACATATATAGTATGTAGTTTTTTTAATTTTAAAATATAAAATTAACAAACCAAATATAATATGATAAAATAATAATAGAAGTGAGGTCTAAATATGAAAAAGCAAGAACAAACTATTAAGAAACATAAAATATATCAAAAAATAAATAAAACCTTTCATTTAGAAGATAAAAAATTTAATTCTTTAGAATTAATATTAATAATAATTATGACATTTGTTGTAGGGACTTTTTTTAGTAAAATAGCATTTTATCAAAATAATAATCACTTAACACTTGAAAAAAATCTTCAAGAAATACAAAAAGTATATAATACATTACTTCAAAATTATTCCAAAGACATAACAGAAAAAGATTTAACAGAAGCAGCTATATCTGGAATGATGAGGTTATCTCCTGATCAATATTCACTATATATGAACAAGCAAGAATCAGAAGAATTTATGGAAGAACTAGAAGGAAAGTATTTAGGAATAGGAATTGAAATCACAAAAGATGAACAAAATATTACAACAGTTTATAGTGTTAGGGAAGATTCTCCAGCATTTAAAGCAGGATTAGAGGCAAAAGATAAAATAAAAAAAATCAACGATGAAGACGTTAGTACTATGAGTTTAAATGAATTAACTACCAAAATAAGAAATTCTAAAGCCAAAAAAATAAACATGACTATTGAAAGAGAAAAAGAAACAATTAACACAGTAGTAGAACTAAAAGAAATAGAAATTGAATCAGTAAAAATGAAAACATATGAATTAGAAAATAAAAAGGTAGGTAAAATAACTATTGAAACATTTGCTAAAAACACAGATGAACAATTTGAAGACAAATTAAACCAGCTAAATAAAGAAAACATAACATCAATAATTATAGATATAAGAAGCAATGTAGGAGGACATCTAGAAAGCGTAACCAATATTTTAAATAATTTCATTAATAAAAAACAAGTGATGTACCAAATAGAAAACGATGGAAAAATCAAAAAAATATATGGCAAAAATAAAGAAGTAAATAACTATGATATTATAATTTTAACCAATAGTGGATCAGCATCAGCATCAGAAGTATTAGCAACAGCATTAAAAGAAGTTTGCAATGCCACATTAATTGGAACAAAAACATATGGAAAAGGAACAATTCAAACAACACTACCACTTAGTAATGGTGGAATGTTAAAATATACAAGCGAAAAGTGGTTAACCTCAAAAGGAAATAGTATAAATAAAATAGGTATAATTCCAGATATCGAATTAGAATTAAATACAAAGTATTATGAAACAGCTCAAGAAGAAGATGACAACCAATTACAAAAAGCTTTAGAACTATTAAATAATAACTAATAAAACAAACAGCAAAATATAAAGCTGTTTGTTTTTTTATGGGAAATCATATATAATACAGTTAGGAAGTGAAAACAAGTGGCAAATATTAAAAGAGGAGAACGCTTAAACATTCATAGTTATAAACATAATGGAAAAATACACCGAAGTTGGGATGAAGCAACATTTATAGAAGAAACAAAAGAATTCATGATCTTTGGAAATTGCAAAACATTAGTAATTGAATCTGATGGTCGAACTTGGAGAACCAAAGAACCAGCTATTATGTACTTTTCTAAAAAAGCTTGGTTTAATATTATTGGACAATTAAAGAATAATGGAATTTACTATTATTGTAATATAGCATCACCATGTGTGATAGAAGAATCAACCATTAAATATATAGACTATGACTTAGATTTAAGAGTATTTCCCGATGGTTCCTTTAAAATTCTAGATCGAGGAGAGTACTCATATCATAAAAAAATAATGAATTATCCAAAAGAAATAGATAAAATCTTAAAAAATGAGTTAACGAATTTGATCAACAAAGTAAGAGCAAAAGAAGAACCTTTTAAAAAAGAAGAGATATTAAAGTATTATGAAGAATATCAAAAGATATTAAAAGAAAAAGAAAAAATAAGCAATTAATTGGTTTATTTTTTTTAAATTGTGCATATTATAGATTGTACAAAATAAAAATAAAAAAAGTGTTGACATATAATATCGTATTTGTTATTATAGAAAACATCAAACAAAAAAAGACATTTTTAGTCAAAAAAAGATAAATAATTCCAAAAAAAAGCTTGACTAGAAATGATTGTTTTGTTATGATAAACATTATCAAACAAAGAAAAAAGGAAATCAAAAAAATAATTTAAAAAACAAAAAAAAATACTTGACTTCTGAATAACAGTTTGATACAATGAATAAGCAACAACGAAAGACAAGTCAACAAGAAACATGATCTTTGAAAACTAAGCAAAACGTCAATATAATTTGATTAATTCGATAGCTAGGAAAAATTAATAATCAAACTTAAAAAATATATTTTTTTGAGAGTTTGATCCTGGCTCAGGATGAACGCTGGCGGCATGCCTAAGACATGCA
>CAZEAD010000028.1:0-9012 GCA_964510115.1 uncultured Mycoplasma sp. | reverse complement strand
ATTATTTATTAGAAGCAGGAGTTCATTTTGGACATCAAAAAAGAAGATGGAATCCAAAAATGGCCGAATACATTTATACATCAAGAGATGATATTTATATTATCGATTTACAAAAAACTCAAAAATTAATTGAAGAAGCTTATGAAGAATTAAAAAAGATTGCCGAAAATGGTGGAACATTTTTATTCGTAGGAACAAAAAAACAAGCCCAAGAAGCAATGGAAGAAGCTGCTAAGAGAACAAACATGTATTATGTAACTCAAAGATGGTTAGGAGGAACACTAACAAACTTTAGAACCATCAGAAGCAGAATTAAATATCTTGAAGATATTGAAAAAATGGAAAGCGATGGAACAATGCAATTACTTCCAAAAAAAGAAGTAATCAAATTGAAAAAAGAATATGATAAGTTAAATGCTAACCTATGCGGAATTAGAGAAATGAAAAAAATTCCAAATGCTATGATTATAGTTGATCCAAGAGTAGAAGAAACAGCAATCAAAGAAGCTAGAAAACTAAATATTCCAGTATTTGTTATAGTAGATACAAATTGTGATCCAGATATCGTAGATTATGTAATTCCAGCTAACGATGATGCAGTAAGAGCAGTAAAATTAGTTATTAACGCTTTAGCTAATGCTATAGCAGAAGTAAATGGTAATGAAATAATTAATTGCGTTGGAAATGAAGAGCCAAAGAAACAATCAAAAGAAGAAAAAACATCAGAAGAACCAAAAACAACTAAAGAAGAATCAGCTAAAGAAAAAAAAGTTTCTAAAGAAGAAGTAAAAGAAGAACCAAAAAAAGAAGAACAAAATTTAAATGAACTTACTTTACAAGAATTAAAAGCTATAGCTAAAGAAAAAGAAATCAAAGGTTATAGCACAATGAAAAAGGCAGAATTAATCGAAGAATTAAATAAATAAGGAGGTAATATATGTTTAGTGCTCAAGATGTTAAATCTTTAAGAGATAAAACTGGTGCAGGAATGATGGACTGCAAAAAAGCCTTAGAAGCATCAAATGGTAATATGGAAGATGCCATAGTTTGGCTAAGAGAAAAAGGAATTGCAAAAGCTGCAAAAAAATCAGATAGAATTGCAGCAGAAGGACTTGCTAATATTTTGATAGAAGGCAATAAAGCTGTAATTTTAGAAGTTAACTCTGAAACAGACTTTGTTGCTAAAAACGAAGAATTTATAAATTTCGTAAATCAGTTATCAGAGGCTTTATTAAACAATGATGTTAAGACAATGGACGAAGCATTAAATATTAATATGAACAATCAAACAGTTAGTGAAGCCTTAACAGCTATTACATCAAAAATTGGAGAAAAAATTAGCTTCAGAAGATTTGAAAAAATTGAAAAAAATGATAATCAATCTTTTGGAGATTACACTCACATGGGCGGAAAAATTGCTGTACTAACATTAGTGGAAAATGCAAGTTCAGAAGTAGCTAAAGAAGTAGCAATGCATGCTTGTGCAATGAGACCTACATACATTAGTAAAGAAGACGTACCTGCTGAAGTTTTAGAAAAAGAAAAAGAAATATTCAAAGAACAAGCTATTAATGAAGGAAAACCTGCAGAAATAGCAGAAAAGATGGTAATAGGTAGAATAAATAAATACTATAAAGAAGTATGCCTAAAAGACCAACCTTTCATTAAAGATCAAAATATTTCAGTAGAAACATACGTTAAAAACAATAATGGAGAAATTAAAAACATGATTCGTTTTGAAGTTGGAGAAGGAATGGAAAAAAGAAACGACAACTTTGCTGAAGAAGTTCAAAACCAAATCAATGGATAAAATAATATGAAAAATTATATTATAGGAAGCATATTTATAATTATAGTCCTCATTATAATAGTGGGATGTAGTTATAACAGCCCAACCATTGAAAAAGAACAAAATGTGATGGATGGAATAAATTTCAAAGCAGAATTTGAAAATGCTTCTCAAGAAAAATTTCAATTATTAATCGAAAAAGAAAATCCATTTAAATATCTTAATGAAGATAATATGGAAGGAGTATTCCAAAATACTAATATCATATTCTTAGGATATCCAGAATCTAATATTTCTCGAGCAGTAGTAAAAGAATTATTAGATTTAAGTAAAGAACTAGAAATAGAAGATATATATTATTACAATGTTTTAAACAATCGTAGTCAATATATATTGACACCTGTATCTGATAAAAAAGAAAATGAAGATGTTAAAGAACCAAAATATGAAATCACTAAAACAAAAGAACAAACTAAGTCATTTGAAAAAATAAAGACATATTTAAAAAAATATTTAGCAAAACAAACTATAACTGATTCAAATGGCAAAAAGTACGAAGTGCCAGAAAAAACAATTTTAGCACCAGCCATAGTTTTTATCAAAGATGGGAAAATAACTAGTTATTATTCTAATTTTCCTAAAAAGGAACAAGAAGAATTCATTGGATTTAATGAAAAAGATTTAAAAAAACTAAAAGATAATTTAGTTAAATTAATAGAAAATATAAAAAATTAGAGGCATCTCTAATTTTTCTTTGTTAAAAACATCCTCATATAGTATAATATAGATGAAAGGACAAGAAATATGAATAATAATTTTTTAAATGAAGCCGAAGAAAAAATGACTAAGGCCTTATTAAATCTTGAAGAAAAATTAACAACAATTCGTGCTGGACGTGCTAATCCAAGCATGCTAGACAAAGTAACAGTTTCTTACTATGGAACACCAACACAGATAAAACAATTGGCTACTATTTTCGTTCCAGAAGCTAGACAAATAAGTATCAAGCCATTTGATCGTAATTTACTTGGAGCAATTGAAAAGGCTATATATGAAGCCAACCTTGGTGTTACTCCAAATAACAATGGAGAAACAGTATTTATAACAATACCACCACTTACCGAAGAAAGAAGAAAAGAATTAGTAAAACAAGCTAAAGAATACATTGAAGAAGGAAGAGTAGCAATTAGAAACATAAGAAGAGACTTAATCGAAGATATCAAAAAAGAAAAACTACCAGAAGATGTTGAAGATAAAACAATTGAAGAACTACAAAATATCGTCAATAAAAACAATAAAGCAATTGAAGAAATGTTTAAAGAAAAAGAAAAAGATTTAATGGAAATTTAAAAGCTAGTAATAGCTTTTTTTATTTTACAGCTAGGAAACAATTAAAACCTATGCTAAAATAAAACAAGGTGATAATAGTGAAAAAAACAGTCAAAGATTTTGATTTAAAGAATAAAACTGTAATTTTAAGATGTGACTTTAACGTTAGCATTAAAGACAATGAAATCATTGATGACACAAGAATTAAAGAAAGTTTAAAAACAATAAAATATCTTCAAGAACAACAATCAAAAATAGTCTTAATATCTCATTTAGGAAAAGTAAAAAGTGTGAAAGACACCAAAAAATATTCCATGAAAATTGTTGAAAAAAGACTAAATGAATATTTAGAAAACCAAGTAGAGTTTGAAGAATCTTTAGAATTTTCCCAAATAAAAAAACACCTTCAAGAACTACAGCCAAACAAAATATTATTATTAGAAAATACTAGATTTTACGATTTAAAAGGTAATTTAGAAAGCAACTGCGATTTAGAACTAGCTAAAAATTATTCTTCCCTTGGCAATATTTTCATTAATGATGCCTTCGGAACAATTCATAGAAAACATGCATCCAATTATGGAATATCCAAATATCTTCCAAGTGGAATTGGATTTTTAGTAGAAAAAGAATTAGAAAATCTTAATAAACTAAACAATCCACAAAAACCATATATTATTATAATGGGCGGAGCTAAAATAAGTGACAAACTAGAAATAATAAATAGTCTAATAAATCAACCAGACAAAATATTAATTGGAGGAGCCATGGCTAATACTTTTTTAAAAGCATTAAATATTCCCATAGGACGTTCCATATATGAACCAGAACTATTAAATTATTGTCAAGAATTAATAAAAAATAATAAAAACAAAATAATATTACCAGTAGATTTCATAGGATTAACTAACAAAAATCAAATAGCAATAAGAACAAAAGATAATATTGAAGAAGATTTTAACATTCTAGATATAGGACCATCAACCATTAATAATTGGCAAAAAGAATTAAAAAATGCCATTACTATTTTTTGGAATGGACCACTAGGTAAATATGAAGATAATAATTTTAAACAAGGTACAAAAGCCATTTTGAAATACATCTCCCAAAATATTCCTATCACTATTTTAGGAGGAGGAGACATAGTAAGCGCTGCAACAACACTAGGATATAAGGATAAAATAACATTTTGTTCAACCGGAGGGGGAGCAACATTATCCTATTTAACCAATCCCAATCAGCCTGGGCTAGAAAATATTGAAGAGGTAGAAAATGAATAAAATATTAGTTTTAAATCATAAGTCTAACTTTACAATAAAAGAAACAAAAGAATATATAGAAAATATTCCAAATACAAAAGCAATACAAATAATTATCTGCCCATCTTTAATACATATTCCTTATTATAAAAACCATAATAAATACAATTTAGGAATCCAAAACATTGAACTAAAAAACATAACTGGAGAAATAAACATCCAACAATTAAAAGATTCAAATATAGAGTATGTTTTAATTGGTCACAGTGAAAGAAAAAACAACTATTTTGAAAGTGATAAAGAAACAAATCTCAAAATCAAAACAGTGTTACAAAATAATTTAACACCAATAATTTGTCTTGGAGAAACAAAAGAACAAAAAAACAACAATCAAACTAAAGAAACAATTATAAAACAACTAAATACTTATTTAAAAGATATTAAACCATCACCCAATACAATAATAGCTTACGAACCAATCTGGGCAATTGGAAGTGGACAATATCCCGAAATCCAAGAAATAGAAGACATCATAATCTCAATCAAGAATGAAATAAAAAAACAATTCAATCAAGATATCAAAGTTATCTATGGAGGAAGTATTACCCAAGAAAATATTCAAACTTTAAATAATATCCAAAGTATTGATGGCTTCTTACTAGGATCTTCATCCTTAAATATAAATGCAGTTAAAAATATAATAAACAAACTAGAAGAAAAACAGTAATCAAATCAAAAAAACCAAAAAAAGAAGATATTCGATAAAAAAGTAAAAATAATCTGGAATATCTTTTTATTTTGTAGTAAAATGATAATTGCGAGGCAGTATTTGAAAGGAGAAATATGGAAAAGATAAAAGTTCTTTTAATCGATGATAACGTAGAATTAGTTAGAATGATAAAAGAATATTTCAGCAGTCGCACAAATATTGAAGTAGTAAAAGAAGCTTACAATGGTGAAGAAGGGTTAAGCTATATTAAGAATAATACATCTGATTTTGATGTCATGGTATTAGACTTAATAATGCCTAAAAAAGATGGCATTGCAGTATTAGAAGACATGCAAAAACATCATATAACTAAAAAAGTTATTGTTTTAACATCATATAATACTCAAGAAATGATTCGTAAAGTATCAGAAATGGGAATAAATTATTTTATTTTAAAACCATTTGAACTAGCGGAACTAGAAAGAAGAATCTTAGAACTTGGTAAAGAGGGGACATACGAAAATAAGTCAATAGATATATATAGGCATAATCTTCAAATATCAATTACTAATATCCTTCATGAATTAGGAGTACCATCCCATATCAAAGGATATCAATATATTAGAGAAGGAATATCTTTAATATATGAAAATCCTGATATAATTGGAGGTATAACCAAAGAACTATATCCTGAGATAGCTAATAAGTATGATACAACAGTGTCAAGAGTAGAAAGAGCAATTCGTCATGCCATTGAAGTTAGTTGGAACAGAGGTAATTGGGATTTAATGGAAGAAATATTTGGCCATAGTGTAGACATAGATAAAGCTAAGCCAACTAATTCTGAATTCATAGTTACAATTGCTGATAAATTAAGATTAGAATTTAGACAATTAGCAGTATAAAACAAAGGACGCTAGTACAGGTCTTTTTATTATGCTTTCAAATAATATTTACATATCAAAAAAAATTATTTTACATCATCAAAGTAAAAACAAAAAAAGTATTAAGTAAATAAAAAAACTATAAAAATAACAAATAAAAAAAATCAGTAATAAAATAAAGACTCATAAGAAAATAGCAATTGACAAATATTGACTAAATAGAACAAATGAGCTATACTGAAATTAATAATAAATGATTGGAGGACACAATTTATGGAACGAAAAATAACAGACGAACTAATCAAATGGAAATTAGATAGCCAAAAAAGACCACTCCTTTTAACAGGATTATCAGGATGTGGAAAAACATATACAACTTTAGAATTTGGTAAAAAAGAATATAAAAACGTAGTTTATTTTGATTGCAAAGATAACCTAGAATTAAAATATGTTTTTGAGAAAAATACAACTTTAGATAAATTAATAAGAGCCTTATCAGCCATTTCCCTAGAAACAATATTCAAAGAAGAAAGTCTTCTAATATTAGATAATGTAACTGAACAAGTTTTAACCCAAATAAAAAAATTGATGCCCAAAGAAGTAGAGTATCACACAATAATGATTACTGATGATCCAGATCAATTTAAGAAGAAATTAGAAGGCTTAAATATTAAAAAAATGACTCTAATAACTTTTAAAGAATACTTAAAATTTCAAGGCAAAGAACAATTAATAGATTTTATAGGAGACTCTTTTAAAAACAACAAACCAATGCCATTTCACAATATGGCCATGGAATTATACAACGAATATGTTTTAACAGGAGGATATCCAAATGCAATATATACTTATCAAGAAAAGAAAAACTATAATTTCTTAAGCAGTACCTTAGAAAAAAATATCACATTAATTAACAATAAACTTCTAAATATGGAAAATCTTATTGATATTAAAAGAGGTAATGAAATATATGACAATATTGCCATTCAATTGTTAAAAGATAATAAAAAATTCATGTATGGTTTAATAAAAAGCGGTGCTCGTGCTAAAGATTATGAAAAAGCAATTGACTATATGGAAAAAACCAATATGATTATCAAAAGTACTAGAATAAGTGCCCTAACATCACCACTAAGTAAAATCAAAGAACCAGATAGTTTCAAACTATATTACAATGACACAGGAATATTATTTAAAAAGATGAATGTAAGCGCTAACAGATTATTAACAAATGAAAAACTAATGGGAATACTTTATGAACAAAATATTGTTAATACCCTACAGCAAAATGGTTTCACTATTTATAACTATCATTCCAATGGTAAAGCTCAAATAGACCTAGTAGTGCAAACTAGAACTGGAAAAATTATTCCCATAGAAATATTTAATGAAGGCGATAATACAAAATCAAAAAGTATGGCTCTAGCCTTAGCTAAATATAATTTGAACTATGCTATAAGATTTACAGAAGATAATTTTAAAGAAAGAAAAGGAATTAAATACATTCCCTACTATGCTGCATTTTGCATAACAGAGTTACTATAAAAATAAAAGCACATTTTGTGCAAATAATTGAAAACAAAAATCAAGTATGCTATTATAAACATGTAAATATGATAGTATACTTTTTATATGCAAGGAGGGAACTATGCAAACTAATATTTATCAAAGTAGAGAATTAAATAAAAAAACCAAAAAAAGACTCAAAAAAAAAGTAAAAGTAATGATATTAAGTGTTTTTATAGGATTAATATCATTAACTCTAGCAAGTTATGCCTATTTAACTTTTTCTACTAAAGGTAGCGATAACTTAATAAAATCAGATTGCTTAAAAATAAACGTTGTCAACGAAAGCAGTGGAATAAATATAACAAATGGAGCCCCAGCAACAGATGAGACAGGCATGCAACAAACTCCATATACTATAACAATAAAAAATGTCTGTAAGCTAGATGCTAACTATACAACAACACTAAATGCCATGAATGATGCTAATTTAGATAATAAAGCTAAAATTAAGATGGCAGTGTCTGGTGGCATTGAAATAGAACCAAAATTAATTTCCGAATACGAATTAACAACTTTACAAGAACCAGTAGATAATGTTAAAGAAACATATTTAATTGAAAATGGAATATTAAAAGCTAATGAAGAAAGAACATATAACATAAGATTATGGATAGAAGAAAACGTAACAGAATTCGAAGGAGGCTTTGACAACAAAGTAATAATTGAAGCAACAGTTGTGCAAGAACAAAAAGAAACAACCAAATAATTTAATAATAAAAATGCATCTAAGACAAAAGGTCTAATTGAAATATTTAATTTGATATAAATAGAAAAATAATTGAAAATAGAAACTAAGTATGTTATTATAAATATGTAATAAAATAGCATACTTTTTTGTATGCAAGGAGGAATAAACTATGCAAACAAATATTCGCCAGGGGGGGGGGTACATTAAATAAAACCCCATTAAAAAAAGTAAAAAAGATGAACATTATCATCTTTGCTTTGGTGGGAATTTCTATATTTTCATTAACAACATTTACAAGTTATGCTCTGTTCACAAATGAGGCTGAAGGATCAAATAGTATAAGTTTAACAGTATCAACCGCAGGAAGGATATCAATAAGAATATTTGAACAAAATACAGGAACAGAAGACGTAACATTATCAAGCCATCAAAACATAATTAAATTTGATGTAAAAGATGGACTTGTCATGGATTCTGTTTCATGTACCACTGGTGAAGCAACATATAATAAAGCGTCAAACATTCTAACAATAAACAATGCTACCCAAAATGGAACATGTGATATAAACTATGTCGCAGGATATAGAAAATTATACGATATTATTTTAAGTGAACCATTAAAAACAGAGAATGGCCTATCTGCAATTAGCTATAATAATACAGACAAAAATAATGGCAATGCTACTACACCCCAAAAATCATATTTTTATACAGGAAACGTAACAAATAACTATATTGCCTTAAAAGAAGGAACATCACAAACAGAAGCCTTATATAGAATAGTT
>CAZEAD010000027.1:0-9060 GCA_964510115.1 uncultured Mycoplasma sp. | reverse complement strand
AAGTTTTCTTGCTAAATACATAATATCATAAAATTGTTATTTTGGCAAATTTTAACCCTTGATATAAAATTATAGAGATTTCTTGTATTTTAAAAAAAGAAGTGCACAGAAGTTGTGCATTTAGTTTTTAAAAATGCACTATTTCTACACTTTTTGTCGTGGAACAAAATTCCTTTGACATTTAGTATTGTATCACATTATTTAATTTTTTCAACTTTTTTGTACTTTAATATAGTGTTTTGTCATTATAAAAAGTGCAGTTTCTTTTGAAAACACACTTTTGTTACTCTATTGCACTTAATTGTGCACTTTAGATTGATTCAACGAATAAAAAAAGAATGAAATTAAAGAATTGTAGTGGCTCTGTTCATAAACAAAGCGGAAATAGAAGTCATCCTTTTATTGCACGAAAAACTATCGGTTGGAGTGAAGAAGGAAAACAACTATATAAAACAATTGGATATAGTTATTCTTGTTTTAATGAAAGATTTAAAAATCTTATGTCTGAATTAAAAATGGAACATAAGCCTCACGATGGCAGACATACTTTTGCAACAAAAATGACTGAATTAAATGCCAATAAATTACATATTAAATTAATTTTAGGGCATACAATTGATGATATAACAGAAAATACATATATACATGTAAAATTAGAAGATTTAATTAATACTATCAACCTTTTTAAACGATTATAATTTGTTAACTACTTGTTAGTTATGTACAAAAATTTATACAATTTCACACGAATTTGATAAAATTATGTAGAATTGAATTAACAGTAAAAAATAGAATTTTATTATAATAAAAACCCTTATTATACAAGGGTTAAATACAAAATGGTGCGCCCGGAAGGATTTGAACCCTCAGCCTTTTGGTCCGTAGCCAAACGATCTATCCAATTGATCTACGAGCGCAAAATGAAATACTAATTACAAATATAAATTATACTACTGCAATTACAATATTTCAATTACTTTTTTCACTTTATTACAAAATAATTACCAGAATCTAAATATAAAATACCATTTTTACCATTCAATTGTGTAACAGCCTCATCATATTTATTTAAAACATCAATCTTTGTCAAAGTAATATAAACATAATTCTTATCATTCATATAAAGTAAAAAGCGGTCATCATCATACTCATTAGGATCATATTTTATTTCTGAAATTTTATTAATAATTGAAGAATCTATTTTTTTCATTTTCTCAATAAAACTATCGTACTTTATATCTGGAACATAATTAATCAAAACTGGAACAGACAAATCATCATTATTTTCAATTTCTTGACCATTTTCCAAAACTACTTTACCTATTTCATTATACAAAAATAAAGTCTTATATTCTTCGACATCAATATGTATCTCATGAAAAAATCTTTTAGATACCTTTACACTTTTAATATTAGGAAGTTCAAGCAACTTTTTTTTAATAGAACTTGAACTAACAAAATAAAAATTAGGATAATCATCAAGTTCAGCCTTTAAAATAATATCAGAATCTCCAACCATCAAATTATTTTTGATAAAAATACCTCTTACCGAATGATCTATGAAATAAAAATAACAAAATACTAATACCACAAACAATCCAAACAATAAGAAAAAAATCTTTGCCCCCTTAGTTAACTTCTTTTTCTTTTTCATTCATTACTCCCAATTAAACATTTCTTGTTCTACTTGTAAATCAATATTAAATTTTTTATTTACTTCTGACCTTGCCATATCAATCAAATCTTTTACATCTTTTGCCTTAGCAGAATTCCTATTTATAATAAAATTAGCATGTTTATCACTAATCATTGCTCCCCCTATACTTTTTCCCTTTAAATTACAAGCCTCAATCAACCTTCCAGCATAATCTCCAACAGGATTTCTAAAAACCGAACCAGCAGATGGATATTCTAATGGTTGTGATAAAATTCTTCTTTGCAAACGATCAGAAATCAATTTAATAATTTCACACTTATCAACCTTTTCAAGCTGTATTCTAGCTTCCAAACAAATATAATTTTTCGAAGAAAGAATTGAATGACGATAAGAAAATTGCATTTCTTCATTGCTTAAAACTTTAACATTTAAATCATCATCCAAAACTGTAACATCAACAACAATTGAAGACATATCTTTAAGATAAGCCCCTGCATTCATATAAATAGCCCCACCAATTGTTCCCGGAATACCACAAGCAAATTCAAGCCCACTATAACCAAGTCTTGATAGCTTATTAGCAATTACAGACAAATAAACCCCTGCACCTAAAACAGCTTGACAGTCTATAATTTCAAACTTATTAAAATTATTTAGTTTAATAATAACTCCATCATAATCCCTATCACTAGCCAAAATATTAGAGCCATTACCAAAAACCTTATACTTTATTTTCCCATTTTTTAAAAAGTTCAACAAAACAATCAAAGAGTTAACATCTTTAGGGAACACAACATACTTAACATTTCCCCCACATTGATAAGTTGTAAGTTCTTTTAACGAAACATCTTCTCTATATTCAATTTGATTTTTTGTTAAAAAATCAACAAAATTTTTCATATGCCTCACCTATTTAACAATTTTTGGATTTCATGATAAATTCTTGTAGCACTATCTAAAACACCAAGACTTTTTGCACCACTCTTCAACTTATCGTATTCCTGTTTGTTTTCAAAAATATAATTTATCTTATCTAATAATAACTCTCCTGTCAAATCTTTTTCTTCAATTAAAATACAAGCATGCTTATTCTCCAAATATAAAGCGTTCAAATACTGATGATTATTAGCAACATAAGGAGAAGGAATCAAAATAGATGGAATACCTAAAGCTGTTATTTCCGCAATTGTTGTAGCACCAGCCCTTGAAACAATAACATCAGTAACTTGTAAAATCTCAGGCATATTATCTAAATAACTAACAACCTTTACTCCCTTAACATTAATATCTTTAAAATAATCATATGTAGCTTTACCAGTAACAAACAATATTTCATACAAATTCGATTTAAAGTTAACTAACATATCTCTTAATTTTTCATTAACAGTAGAAGCCCCCAAAGAACCAGTTGTAATTAAAACCAACTTTTTATCTAAAGATAAACCAAAATCCTTCTTATTAGCTTTTTTATACTTAAAAACCTCTTCCCCACGTGGATTTCCAGTATAAACACAATTAACGTTTTCAAAGTAATTAATTGTATCCTCCATTGAAACACAAACAACAGACGAATATTTAGATAACATCTTATTAGCTTTTCCAGGAACAGAATTTTGTTCATGTAATAAAACAGGAACTCCAAGTTTATTAGCCGCTAAAATAACAGGAACAGTAAC
The DNA here is from genome assembly GCA_964510115.1 of uncultured Mycoplasma sp. GTDB lineage: Bacteria > Bacillota_I > Bacilli_A > RF39 > UBA660 > UMGS1572. The sequence continues at coordinate 5,727 of CAZEAD010000027.1, read as the reverse complement.
ATATCCTCCAACCCCAATTACAATATCAGGTTTAAAATCTTTAATTATTTTTTTACATTTTATATAACCACTTAAATTATCAAAACCAGCCTTGACTAATTTTATTGGATTTTTACTAAGTCCAATAATATCAATACCAATATATTTTATGCCAAGATTAGGAATAATGTCCTTTTCCATTCTCTTAGTAGTTCCAATATATAAAAACTGAGCTTTATTATCTTTTTCTTTTATTTTATTAATAATAGCAATTGCTGGATAAATATGTCCCCCAGTACCACCAGCACTTATTATATATTTCATCGAATCACATCCTACTTCATTATATCATAAGATTTAAAAAACGATACACTTTTACCATAATTTAAAAAAGATAATCCTAAGATTACCTTGCTTTACCATTATTTAATCCATACTCTTGATTCTCGATAATAAGTTGTTTTCTTATTTCAAGCTCAGATTTCAATATTTCTAATTTTTTTAAATATAAATCATACTCTTCTTTTTCAAGATATTCCTTATAACGATTCATTAAAATAGTTCTAAAACGTTCAACTTCATCTAAAACAAGAAAAGCACCTGTTCCATCACTATCATCATCATAAATTAAATTCATCATTTTAAGAATTTTTTCCAAGTTTCTTGTACATTTTTTATTAACTAATTTTTTTATCAAACTAGGATTAATAATAACCATCTCATTAACATTAATCATATCTTCAAAATTAATATCCTTTTTAGGATGAACATTATATCCCTTACGTTTTTCATATTCACAATAAGTAATTTCATCAGATTTAGACTTTTTTGTTACAATAAAACGTCTAGCAACAGCCATTATATCACCTCTAATTTAATAGATCATTTCGTTTTTCTTTAGTTATTCTAAGCTGCTCTTCATATCGATATTTTTCAATTTCTTTATGGTTACCACTTAACAATACCTCTGGAACTAACATCCCGCGAAAATCCCTAGGTTTAGTATAAACAGGATAATCCAAAAGTCCATCATTAAATGATTCACTATCTAAAGAATCTTTGCTAATGACACCATCCAATAATCTAATTATTGAATCAGAAATAGCCATAGCTGGTATTTCTCCCCCAGTCAAAATAAAATCCCCCAAAGAAACTTCATAATCAGCTAACACCCTTATTCTATCATCAAATCCTTCATAATGTCCACAAATAAGTATTAAATGTTTAAATTTGGTAAAATCAGAAGCAACTTTTTGATTATACTTAACCCCATCTGGTGTAAGTAATATTACCTTAGAATCAGGAGTTCTAATAGCTTCAACCGCATCAAAAATTGGTTGAGGCATCAAAACCATTCCAGCTCCCCCACCATATGGAGTATCATCAACCTTTTGATGAGGATCTAAAGAATAATCCCTAAAATTAACCAAATTCACCTCTACTAAACCTTTATCAATAGCTCTTTTAATAATTGACTCATTTAGAAAACCTTTAAACATCTCAGGAAATAATGTTAAAATATCAATCTTCATAAAAACCACCCAAATTCTTAAAATAAACCTTTCTAGAAGCTATATCAGTTTTTAAAATAAACTCCTCATTTTTAGGAACTAATATAGATTTTTCAGACATCTTAATTCTAAACAAAACATTACCATTTCCAGCATCAAAAACTTCCTCAATAACACCAATCTTATCATCACCATCAAAGGCCAAGCATCCTACAAAATCTAAATCAATCACTTCAATATTAATTTCATCTCTTTTAACATACACTAAAGATTTTTTATAAGGAATAACTTTATCAATACTATCAAGTCCATCTAAAATAACCATATCATACCCCTGATGTTTTCTATAACTAATTATTTTAAAAGCAGTCTTATCTTTTCCAAGATATAACATATTTCCAACTTTAAAAACCGCATCTTTATTTTCAAAAGAAGAAAATATCTTAATTTCCCCTTTAATACCATGAGTAGTTCTAACTTCTCCCACTAAAATATACATAATCATCACTTCCTTTATATTATAACACGCATTATTTTAAACATAAAGAGTAATTCCAACAAAAAAATATGACTGCAAAGTCATATTTTATCAAAAACTATTAAAGAGTTTCTTTAATAGAATCTTTAATAATATTTAAACCTTTTTGTAATTCTTCTACTGGAATAACCAAAGAAGGCATGATTTTCAAAACAGAATCTCCTCTTCCAGCAAGTTCAATAATTAAATGCTTTTCGAAACATTTATCTAAAACTGCACGAGCTAATTTTCCATCTTTAAAATCTATTCCCCAAATAAGACCAATACCACGAATAGCTTGTTCTTTATTTAATAATGGGCGAATTTCTTTATCCAAAAACTCTTTAACTATTTTTTCTTTTTCTTTAACTTGCTCATCAACCTTTTCATTCAAGAAAACCTCTAAACCAGCATTAGCAGCTACCATTGATAATTGAGATCCCCTAAATGTTCCATTATGTTCACCAGGTTTAAACAAATCAAGTTCAGGCCTCAATAAAGTTACTGCAAAAGGTAATCCATACCCACCAATTGATTTAGATAAAACAACAATATCAGGAACAATATTAGCTCTTTCAAAAGAAAAGAAAGTACCAGTTCTAGAACAACCAACTTGGATATCATCAACTATTAATAATATTTCATATTTATCACACAATTCTCTTAATTTTTGCAAAAATGGAACAGACAAAACATAAATTCCACCTTCAGCTTGAACTGTTTCAACAATAATTGCAGCTGGTTTTTCAATACCAGAATGATCATCGTTCAAAATCTCTTCTAAATAACCTATAGTATCAAATGTATCATTCATATAATAAGGTGCAGGAATATGTGTAACATTATTAAGATCAACACCAGCTCCAGCTCTAGCAAAATTATCAGTAGTTAAAGCTAAAGAACCAAGTGTCATACCATGGAAAGCCCCCATAAGTGCAAATACATTTTTCCTACCAGTTACCTTTCTAGCTAGTTTTAAAGCAGTTTCTACAGCATTAGTCCCAGTTGGTCCAGGAAACAAAATTTTATAATCCAATCCACGTGGTTTTAATATTTTTTCTTCTAAAGTTAAAATAAAATTATTTTTAGCCACTGCATACATATCCAAAGAATGAGTAATACCATCATTCATTAAATAATCAATTACTTTTTCTTTAATATAATCATTATTATGACCATAATTCAAAGCACCAGCACCATTAAAAAAATCTAAATACTCTTCTCCTTTATCATCCCACATTTTAGAACCTTTAGCTTTTGTAAAAATTGTAGGCCATTTTCTACAATAACTTCTAACATTAGATTCATATTTTAAAAACGTTTCTTCTTTCATAATTACTCTCCTCTATTATAAAAATCTCTTACTTTATTTTCTATTTCTTGAGCCATCTTTTTATTTTCTTTTAATAATGCTTTAACATTTTCCTTACCCTGTCCAATTTTCTCTCCTTGATAAGAATACCAAGCACCACTCTTCTCAATTATTCCAGCTTCACTTGCTAAATCTACAAGTTCACCTTCTTTAGAAATTCCTTCACCATACATTATTTCAATTGCTGCAGTTTTAAATGGTGGAGCAATCTTATTTTTAACTACTTTAACATTTGTCTTACTACCAACAAACTTATCTCCTACTTTAATAGACTCTCCTTTTCTAACATCTAAACGAATAGAAGCATAAAATTTTAAAGCCCTACCTCCAGGAGTAGTTTCTGGATTACCAAACATAACCCCTACTTTTTCACGTAACTGATTAATAAAAATAGCAGTTGTTTTAGTTTTACTTATCGTTCCAGATAATTTTCTTAATGCCTGAGACATCAAACGAGCTTGAAGACCAACATGAGAATCTCCCATCTCTCCTTCGATTTCTGCCTGAGGAACTAATGCTGCAACTGAATCTATAACAATAATACTAATTGCCTCACTACGTACCAAAGCCTCACATATTTCCAATGCTTGCTCCCCAGTATCTGGTTGTGATAATAATAACTCATTAATATTAACTCCTAAATTTTTAGCATATACTGGATCTAAAGCATGCTCTGCATCAATAAAAGCCGCTCTTCCACCTTGTTTTTGAACTTCTGCAATCGCATGTAAAGCAACTGTAGTCTTCCCACTTGATTCAGGTCCAAATATCTCAATTATTCTACCTTTAGGATAACCTCCTCCACCTAAGGCTAAATCCAAAGCAATAGAACCACTAGAAGTCGTTTCAACTTCCATATGAGAACTATCACCAAGTTTCATAATTGAACCCTTTCCAAATTGTTTTTCAATATCTAATAATACCTGATCTAATGTTTTATCATTAGTTTTTGCTGTTTTAACCATATATTCCTCCCAATCATTACAAATTCATCATACATCATTAAATTAAAATAGTCAACACATTTCTCAAACATTTGTTTGAAAAAATAAAAACCCAGATAAATAGGGTTTTATATATTACTCTTCAGAAAACAACAACTTCTTATTACTAAAATAATAATCACATAAAGAAACAATTGACATTATCGTTCCAAAATACAAACAAGCTGATGCAACATCAAAACCCCAAATCTCAAATGGCAAATTATAGAAAAACATCAAAATAATTCCCACCATAAATGCTGCAGTCTTTATTTTACCAGGCATCTTAGCAGCCTGAACTTTTCCTTTACCAGCAAGATTTTGCCTTATTCCATCAACAATAATATCTCTTATAATTACTATAACTGGAATAAAAGCTGCAATATAACCATTAGCTGCAAAAATAATCAAAACCGAATTAACTAAAACTTTATCAGCAATCGCATCAGTAAATTTTCCAAATTCTGTAACTTGATTATTTTTTCTAGCCAACATTCCATCTAAATAATCTGTAATACTTGCAAAAATAAATATTACTCCACAAATCAAATATCTTAAATCAATCAAAATATTATGATATAAATACGTTGGAAACTCAAATCCCAAACGATAAAATGGAAATGTTAGTAAAATAACAATTACAAAAGATAATATAATTCTTAGTATAGTAAGCTTAGTAGGTAAATTAAATTTTTTCATACTCTTCCTCTTACAAATAAATATTTTTTAAAATGAAATAAAACAAAAGTAATAATAAAATTAAAAAGAAAACAATTATCAAAACTATTACTTTTTTATTTTTTTCTTTCATTTCAATTGTATATGGTGACTTAATTTTCTTAGGTTCAATCTTTGTATTTTTAAGTCCTTCTTTAATATCATCAACTGAAATTTTAGAAGTCTTTTCAAAAAGATAATCGTTTAAATCATCAAGCATTTCCTCTTCATCAAGTCCAAGATATTTAGAATATAACGAAACAACCTTCTTTAATTCCAATACATCTTTAAATACTTTTTGATTACCATCTTCCAAGTTTTCAATAATTATCTTATCTATTTTAAGATCATCAGCTACCTCATCAAGCGAAATACCAATTTCTTCTCTTTTAGTTTTAAATTTTTCTCCTAAAATATCCAAAGAAAAACACCTCCAAATAAATAACGTTTAATAAGCCATGTTCTGTACCTTAAAAGGTGGCAAACATTTATCTATCATTACTGATTCCTAACTCCATTCATTTCTTTCGTTAGAACTCCCCTACCAAATTTGGGTTTCTTGCTTGTGGGGCTTACCACGTTCCACTTCATTCGTTTCCAAATGAACTCGTCTCTATGGCACTTTTATATCTACTTAAACCATATTCA
>CAZEAD010000026.1:0-9292 GCA_964510115.1 uncultured Mycoplasma sp. | reverse complement strand
AAGAAAAAATATACTGCCAAATATAGCAAATTACCAATTAAAGATCGTCAAGAAATAAAAATAACATCTGAAGAAATATGCGAATTACTAAATATTGAACCAAATGACATTCTAAAAGACATATATCATGATTTAGAAAACCAAATTTTAAATCAAAAAGTAAAAAATGAGCAATCCGCACTTAAAAAATACTTATATCAAGAATATGTACAACCTAAAGAAAACCAAAACCCTTAAAAGTAATTAAAGTTCAATTTACATCCAAAACTATAAGTGTTATAATACAAAAAAACTACATTAATTAAACGAGGTGATAATTATGAAAAGTCAAAATATATATGAACTATTAGAAAAAAAATCATTTATAGTTCCTAGTGTTTTACTATCTTATTATCGCAAATTAAATCTTGAAGAAAAAGAACTATTATTTTTATCATACTTAATTAGTATAGGTTCCGATATTCCTTTTGATGTTATGAAATTTAGTAGTGATTTAGATATACCTATAGATAGCTTAATGAATATGATATCTAGTCTATGTGAAAAAAATATTTTAGCTATGATAGTCAAAAAAGACAATGAATTAATGAAAGAATATTTAGACATTAAACCATTATATCAACATCTTTTATCATTAATAATCAATTCTGAAAGTGAAGAAGAAATTGAAGAAGATAGTGAAATATATACTATGATTGAACAAGAGTTTGCAAGGCCATTATCCCCAATTGAATATGAAACTATCAAACATTGGAAAGATAGCAAAATAGATGATAGCTTAATTAAAGCAGCTTTAAAAGAAGCAGTTTTAAATGGTGTTACAAATCTTCGCTATATTGAAAAGATTTTATCTGAATGGAAAAAGAAAGGCTATAAAACATCCAAAGATATTATAAGAAAAAAACAGAAAGAAGAAACAATTGATATTTTTGATTGTGATTGGTTAAATGAAAATGAATAACGATATAATTTTAAATTATTTAGATGAAATAATACCAAATCCTAAATGTGAACTTTTATTTAATAAAGATTACGAATTAGTAATTGCAGTCATGTTAAGTGCTCAAACAACAGATAAAAGAGTAAATAAAGTAACAAAAGTTCTTTTTTCAAAATATCCCAATTTAAAATCTTTAAAAAATGCAAATCTAAATGATATTAAAAATATTATTAAAGAACTTGGTAATTATACAAAAAAAGCCCAAGCAGTTATAGATATAGCAAAAATTTTAGATGAAGAATACAATGGTGTAGTGCCAAAGAAAAGACAAGCATTAGAAAACTTACCAATGGTTGGAAGAAAAACTACAAATGTCATACTAAGCGTTATATATAATATACCAAACATTGCAGTAGACACACATGTTGCTAGAACATCAGTAAGATTAGGGCTTGCTAAAGAACAAGATTCAGTTTTAGAAATAGAACAAAAATTAAAAAGAAAAATCCCTAGAGAACGTTGGAGTAGAACCCATCATCAATTAGTATTATTTGGACGTTATCATTGCAAAGCAGTAAGTCCCAACTGTACTGATTGTCAACTTCAAAAAATATGTAAATATTATAAAAATAAGGAGAAATCAAAATGAAAAAAATAGTTTTAACTGGAGATAGACCAACAGGAAGACTTCACCTTGGACACTATGTTGGTTCAATCAAAAATAGGATAAAAATTCAAAACGAAGGTAATTATGATGAAATGTATATTATGATTGCGGATAGTCAAGCTCTAACAGATAACTATGATAATCCCAAAAAAGTAAAAGATAACGTTCTAGAAGTTGCCTTAGATTATTTAGCTTGTGGATTAGACCCAAAAAAATGTATTATTTTTATCCAATCCCAAGTCTCAGAACTTACAGAATTAACATTTTATTACATGAATCTCGTAACAGTAGCCAGATTATTTAGAAACCCAACTGTTAAAAATGAAATAGCTTTAAGAGGATTTGAAGAAAGTATTCCATCAGGATTTTTAAATTATCCTGTAAGCCAAACTGCAGATATAACAGCTTTCAAAGCAAATATTATTCCAGTTGGAATAGACCAGTTGCCAATGATAGAACAAGCTAGAGAAATCGTAAGAAAATTCAATACTATATATGGAGAAACATTAGTAGAACCAAAAGAAATGCTTCCAGAAGAGACTGCTTGTCGCTTACCAGGAATTGATGGAAAAGCCAAAATGAGTAAATCTTTAGGTAATTGTATCTATCTTTCAGATTCTGAAGATGAAATAAAAAGAAAAGTAATGATGATGTACACAGATCCTAACCATATAAAAGTAGAAGATCCAGGTAAAGTAGAAGGCAATGTCGTATTTACATACTTAGACATTTTTGCAAACGAATATTATTTTAATAAATATTTAAATGAATACAAAAATCTTGATGAATTAAAAGCTCACTATCAAAAAGGTGGTTTAGGAGATATAAAAATAAAACGTTTCCTAAATGATATCTTACAAGAAGAGCTAAGACCAATTAGAGAAAGGCGAGAAGAACTTTCCAAAGATAAAGAAAAAATTTATAATATCTTAAAAGAGGGGACTGCTATAGCAAGAGAAACTGCTAAAAAGACCCTAAAAGAAGTTAAAAAGGCTATGCAAATAGATTATTTCGAATAGTCTTTTTTTTTAATCATCAAAAAACAATCTTGTCAGTCCTAATAAAAAATGTTATTCTTAATATATAAAATATAGTAAGAAGGTCAAAATATGAGTAATAAAAATAAAAAGAGAATATTATATATCGTCTCAGGTGTCTTCATAGTATTAGCTTTAATAGCTAGTGCTTCATATGCATATATCACATTCACCGCATCTGGAAGCGACAATTTAATAAAAGCAGGATGCTTAAAAATAAATGTTTTAAGCGAAGGAACAGGAATAAATATTCCAGATGGAGTCCCTACAACAGATGAAGATGGACTTAAGCAAACTCCTTATACTATAACAATTAAAAATACCTGCAATATCGTAGCAAACTATACAACAACATTAAATGCTATTAATGATAGCAACCTAAGTAATAGAAGTAAAATAAAAGTTGCTATAAGTGGTTCGGTAACTAAAGAACCAACCCTTTTATCATACTATTCACTTGCTACTTTGGATGAAAAACCAGATTATGTACAACAAAGTTATTTAATCGAAAGTGGAGAATTAGGCATTAATGAAGAAAGAACTTATAACTTAAAAATGTGGATTGATTATAATGCCAAAGAATTTACTGGTAGTTTTGAAAGTAAAATAATAATTGAAGCAACAGCCAAAAATGCTCGCCCAGATTCAGTATTATCAACAAGTTGGCGCACTTATGCTACGAACTATAATGACTTTCAAGAAATATATACATTTAATAAAAAAGTCCTACCCGATACTTTCCAAAATAAAGATAATATTGAATATACAAAAGTAAGCGAAGTAGATGTATCCGCCGAAAGAAAAGGCGGAGTAATGCTAGGAACATATCAAAATGGAGATAGTACAATAGCAGTCATAAGTAGCCATAATGGAGTGTTAGCACCTAACAATTGCAACCGATTGTTTTATAGATTAATTAACTGTGAATACATAGATTTAAGTTATTTTGATACTCGAAATGTAGTTAGTATGCTAGAAATGTTTTTGAGCAATAAAAAATTAAAAAGCATAAATTTGTCTAATATTGATACTTCTAAAGTAACTAATATGCAAGCTTTATTTGCAGATTGTCCTAATCTAACAAGTTTAGATTTAACAAGTTTCAACACCAAAAAAGTTCAATTAATGATTGAAATGTTTGCAAGTTGTACTAATTTGACAAAAGCAACAGTTGGATGTGATTGGTCATACGAAAGTATTAAAACCACTGGAAGTGATTTTACAAGTATGTCTGGAACAGAGTGGATGTATAATGGAGCAGGAATAAATTCTGTGACCAGAGTTTGTACAGAATAAAAGGCATAAGCCTTTTTTTAATTATCAAAAATTTAAATGAAAGTTTTGTGAAAAGAATCAGAAAAATTGACATGAAAATATAAGAAGCATATACTAATATTATTGAATAATAGGAAAGGACAAATTATGTTAGAAATAAAAAATATTAAAAAAAGTTATAGAACTGCTAACTTCAAACAAATTGCATTAAATAATGTTAGTTTAAAGTTTCGTCAAAGTGAATTTGTTTCAATTCTAGGGCAAAGTGGAAGTGGTAAAACAACACTTCTTAATATTATAAGTGGTTTAGATAGATATGATTCCGGAGATTTAATTATCAATGGAAAATCAACTAAAAAGTTTAAGGATCGAGACTGGGATGCCTATCGTAATAACTCTATTGGGTTTATTTTTCAAAGTTATAATTTAATTCCTCATATTAGCATTTTAAAAAATGTTGAAATGGGTATGACCTTAAGTGGTGTAAAAAAAGAAGAAAAAAATAAAAAAGCTTTAGAAGCTCTAGAAAAAGTAGGATTAAAAGAACATATTAACAAAAAACCTAATCAACTATCAGGAGGCCAAATGCAGCGTGTTGCCATAGCGCGTGCCTTAGCAAACGATCCAGACATAATCCTTGCAGACGAGCCAACCGGAGCACTAGATTCTAAAACAAGTGTTCAAATTATGGAATTAATTAAAGAAATCGCTAAAGATAAATTAGTAATTATGGTTACTCATAATCCTGAATTAGCAAAAAAATATTCAAGTAGAATAATTGAACTAAGCGATGGTGAAATTATAAGTGACAGTAACCCATATACAGATGAAACAAGTAAAAAAAATTATTCCATCAGAAAAACAGCCATGTCATTTTTGACTGCCATTTCACTTTCATTTCAAAATATTAAAACCAAAAAAGGACGTACACTCTTAACAGCCTTTGCTTCCTCAATAGGAATAATAGGAATTTCTATCATTCTTGCCTTATCTAATGGATTTGATCAACAAATTGATATATTTGAATCAGATACCCTTTCATCATTTCCAATTATTGTTGCCAAACAATCCACCCAAGTAGATGCCGATACTTTCATGGAAATGCATAATCAAAATAACCAAAAAGTAAACTCTAATAAAATATATTCATACGATAAAGAAACAAATAGTATTATTCATACAAATAAAATTAACAAGGACTACATTAATTACGTAGAAAATCTCTCCAAAGAAACTTATGATGCTATTACCTATATTAAAACAACCAATATGAATATATTACCTTCAAAAACCAGTAAAGCAATTGTAGGCAGTAGTAGTCTTGGTATGCAAAGTCTTCCAAATAATTTACAAGAAATCACACCATATATGAATACTAATTATGAACTACTAAGTGGTAAAATACCTACAAAAAAAGAAGAAGTATTACTATATATTGATCAAAAAAACAGAATAGATAAATCGATACTAGAGACCTTAAACGTTTCAAATCAAGAAGAATATAACTTCGAAGAGTTCTTAAATAAAGAATTACAAATAATCACCAACGATGATTATTACCAAAAGCAAAATAATATGATTACTATCAATCAAGATATAAATCAAATGTCAAACAGTAAAAACACCATTACTATAAAAATAGTAGGAATAGTAAAAGCAAAAGAAGATAATGCCATGGCTAGAATCCAAGAAATGGGCTACAATCAAACAACAGGAGGCATTTTGTATCCAAGTGAACTATTAGATGAAATAATTTCTATAAACAAAGATTCTACAATTGTTAAAGAACAAGAAAAACTTAATTATAATATTTTAACAAGAGCAAACTTTGAAGATGAAGATAGTAAAGAAACAATTCTATCATATCTTGGAAAAGATTCAACTCCAATAGCAATTTATCTATATCCTAAAGACTTCAAAGCCAAAGATAGTATTTTATCTTATTTAGATTCTTATAATAAAAACAAAGAAAAAGAAAATCAAATATTATATACCGACATGGCAAAATCAATTGTCAATGCTTCATCTGGAATCATGGATGCTATAACTTATGTTTTAATAGCCTTCAGTGCAATTAGCTTAGTAGTCTCAGGAATTATGATTGGTATAATAACCTATATTTCAGTTCTTGAAAGAACTAAAGAGATAGGAATCTTGCGTAGTTTAGGAGCAAGAAAAAAAGATATAACTCGTGTCTTTAATGCCGAAACATTTTTAATTGGATTAACATCTGGTCTATTAGGAATAGGAATTGCATATTTAAGTTTATTCCCAATTAACAGTTTATTAGAAAAATTAACAGACTTAGCAGGAATAGCTAAAATGAGTATCGTACATGTCATCATAATGCTTTTAGTAAGCATAACCATAACTTTAGTAGGAGGTTATATTCCAGCAAAAATAGCCAGTAAAAAAGACCCTGTCGAGGCCCTTCGAACAGAATAAAAAATGTAGCAAAACTACATTTTTTTCTTGTTAATTCCAATCATTGATCCTAAAGTTCCAGCTAGAATAATAATTATATAAAAAATTAAACTAGACCATTTAACACTATCATCAAAAGCTAAAAAATTAAATATTATCAAAAACAAAGCCAAAATACCACCAAACTTTATTCCCTCAATATATCCTTTTTCTTTAGTTTGTTTTCCAAGAAGAAATCCTCCCAAAAGAGTAGACAGAATCGGAACAAAAATCTTAATCCATTTTAATGGAATACCTGTTATAATATCATAATAATTAAATGCAGTAATAACTAAAGTACTAATTAAAATTATTACAAATACAATCCCATATATCTTTAAATACTTTTTAACCTCTTTCATAATTTCACCTATTAAATATTATGTAATGTATAAAATAATATGTTACAAACCATTATTATATTAGGTGATTCTATGAACTATGCAGTATTAATTATTAAAACAATATTCTTTTATTTTTTTATAGTTTTAGTTTATCGTATCATGGGCAAAAGAGAAGTAGGGCAGTTAGGAATAATTGACTTAATCGTTTCTGTTTTAGTAGCTGAGTTAGTGGCCATCTCTTTAGGAAACCAAGAAAACTCCATATTTATTGCAGTAATTCCAATATTTATTCTAGTGCTATGCCAAATTATAATGTCCTATTTATCATTAAAAAACAAAAAAGTTCGTAAAATTTTAGATGGAAAACCTTCAATTATCATTAATAAAGGGAAAATAGTTTTAAAAGAAATGATAAAACAACGTTATAACATGGAAGACTTATTAACACAACTTCGAGATAAAGATTGCGCATCAACTGCAGATGTAGATTATGCAATTTTAGAAACAAGTGGAAAATTATCAGTATTTAAAAAAGACAACTCTAATTTTCCCTTACCCATAATTATTGATGGTGTTTTTGATATTGAAACACTAAAACAAATAAAAAAAGATGAAACTTGGTTAAAAAACAACATTGATTGCCCAATCGAAAAAATATTTTATGCCTTCTATAAAAACAACAATTTGTACATAATAAAAAAAAATGAATTGAAAGATTAAGCAAGTTCTAAATAAATATTAGAATCAAACTCATGATTTTCAATTTCCATCTTTTTAAAAGCACTATTTTCAATCAATAAATAAGAAGTATTAATAGCTTTATCATCATAAAGCCCCATATCATCCCAAGTTACATCAATGTGATAAGCTTTATCATCAAAAAAGACAACATTCCAAACATGATTATCACTAGAAACTTGATAATTTTTAACTCCTAATTTGTATAAAAATAAAGACATGCTATCAGAGTAACCACTACAAATTCCATAACCCATCATTAAATTACCAGTAGCCTTTGAATAATACGATTTATGATTAATTTCACTATTATAATTTTTAGGATAATCACTATTATCTATAATATAGTTGTGAATTTTTACTATTTTATCCTTTATACTATCTTTTTCATCAGTTGTTTCTTTCAAAATACTTAAAACTTTTGAATCAAGTTCTTTTCGTTCTTCCATAGTGTAATTATAAGCAAATTTCAAAGTTATTTGTTTATGAGAAATCTCTGCTACAATATCACTAAAACTATAATAAGGATGAATAAAATCATTTATTTTTGAAAGTAAATCTGCATCATCTAAAACCTCATTAGTATCCGAAATGCAATCATCATAATATCTGTTACAAGTTAAAACAACTTTGTCTTTACCATTATTTAAAGCAGTATAGATAATATTTAAAAGTTGTTTTTTATCTTTTAAAGAAAAATCAGTAGTTTTTTTAAAATATCCAAAGTCATCTTTAATAGCATATTCTCCAGTTTCTAAAACAATATTAGAATATTTTAAATCTACCTTGTCCAAATAATAATCCAAAAACAAAACTAAACCTAAAACAAATAAAGCAAATAAGACAAATTTAATTAAATATTTCATATAAAAAAAATAAAGTAATTACTACTTTATTGTATTAACTGCTTTCATTAATTTAGATTTATCACGAGCAGCTTTGTTTTTATGAATTAGTCCAGAAGATACAGCTTTATCAATCTTTTTAATAGCTTGTCCAAGTTTAGCGGTAGCTTCATCCTTATTATTATTTTTAATTTCAACCTTAGTTTTTTTAATAGCAGTTCTCATACTAGAAACACCAGTATTATTTCTTACACTTTTTTCTGCATCAGTTTTTACTCTTTTTTTAGCACTTTTAATATTTGGCATGATTTCACCTCGCTTTTTATAACAATTAAATTCTAACAGAAAAAATCTAAAAATGCAAACAAAATTTAAGTTTTTTTAAGTTTTTGTATCAAAAAATATAAAATAACCACACTAATAATGGTGATACTATGAGAGAAATAGATATGGCATCCTATCAAATTCATACAGATTTAATAATTGATACCATCAAAACAAATGATAAAATTCCTGGAATAATCGAAGAAAAATATGAAAAAGATGATGTTTATGTTTCCAATATTGAAGTAAAAGAAGAAGCATCAAAAATAATAAATAAAAAAATAGGGCATTATACAACAATATATTTTGAAGATATAACAGATAACACCAATAAAAATCAAGTAAAAGAAATATTTTTAACTGAATTAAATAAAATTTTCAAACTACTAAACATCAACCAAGAAGCATCATGTCTAATAATTGGTCTAGGAAATAAAAAAGTAACTCCAGATTCTTTAGGACCAAAAACAATAGAAAAAATAATTGTTACAAAACATATCTATGATTTAACAGGCACTTTAGAAGAAGGATATCGTATTACTTCCAAATTATCTCCAGGAGTAATGGGAGATAATGGTATTGAAACATCAGACATTATTGATTCCATCGTAGCTAAAATAAAGCCGGATTTTATTATAGCTATCGATGCCTTAGCAAGC
>CAZEAD010000025.1:0-9622 GCA_964510115.1 uncultured Mycoplasma sp. | reverse complement strand
TTTAAAAAAATATAGTATACTCTAACTACATTGAAGTGATTCAATAGTAAATGTTTAACCGCTTATGGATGGTGCGGAATATAAGTGATTCCAATCGCGAAATGTTAGTCGCTTACGGGTGGTGCGAGTTATAAATGATCCCGAAGGAAAATGTTTGAAAGACTTATGATATATAATAAAAGAAAAAATTAACATAATATTGTTAAATAAAAAGGAGGAGAATATTTTGTTAAAGAATATTTTGTTCAAAATGTTTTTAATGGTAGTTGTAGTAGGTGGAATTGCAATTAATGATAAAATAGTATCTGAAAATAATTATTCACAAAATAACCAATTAATGGTTTCTAATAAAGAAAAGCTTTCCAATGCTGCTAAAAAAGCTACTACTAGTACAACTATAATAAAGGAATTAAAAAATGAAAAAATTAATAGTAGTACAACAACTAAAATTAAAAATAGTGTAAAACCAAAACAAACTAAGAAAAATACTACAGAAGGAAAAGTAACAACTGAAAATAAAATAACTGATAATATTAATGTTAATAAAAATAAAGATACTAAAAATACAAAAAAAGTAATAAATAAATCAACCACAAAGACTGCGATAAAAACCAAAAAAGAAATTGTAGAAAAAACAACAACTACAAAAACTAATATTAAAAAAGAAGAAACGCCTAAAAACATACTTCCTGCAACAATTAACTATGATAGAACTACTACTATATATGCTGATGATACAGTAACATTATTAAGAGTAGAGTATTACTTAAACAATAAACTTGTATATTATTCTAGAGTAGAAAATTTTAATGCTGAAACTAAATCATACACTGAAAAAATATATCAATGGGATTATCAAGAAAATAAAGAAAATTTAATACGTACAGATATTTATTCAAATAGTAAATTAGTTAATTCTTATTAATAATTATAGAATAGATAAAAAATCTATTCTTTTTTATGCTATAAAAGAATATTCAAATCAAAATCTAACTTAGTAAAATCTTCAATTCAAATATGTAAAAAACTTATAAATATTTATACTATAATTCAAAAAATACTATTACTAACTTTTTAAAAATTATTCAATAATAAGTTCAGAAGATAAAGTAGTATCATTATAACAATTTTTTATTAATGCAGGTCTGATATCTATATTATTAAGTTCTTTAATGTCAATCCATTTGTTTATAACATCATCTTTGTCTAAAACTTTAAACTTATCTTTTTTACTTAATTCTTTATTTTTATCTGTTTTATAAATATAAAGAATTTCATGAAATTTAGTATTTTTATATGTAAAAAAATTTTCAACAACTTTTATCAAATTTAATTCATTGCTTTCTAAAGTGACTCCTATTTCTTCAAAAACTTCTCTTATAATTGCACTTTTTGTATCCTCATTTAATCTAACTCGACCACCAATTAAAGACCAATATGTATCATTATTAGACTTTTGAAGTAAAATTTTATTTTTATTAGTGGCAATTAAAGCAACTCTAAAATTAAATTTCGTATTATACGTTTCATCTTTATAAGAAATATCATTTTTATTCATTTATTTTTTCCAACTTCTTTTTAACTTATTGTACGATAATAAATATTTAAAATCAATAATTTAATTTATACCAAAATAAAAAGCAATATAATTGCTTTTTATTCTTCTTGTGATTTAAAGAACAATGAATCTATAATGAAATCTCCAACTTTTTGCCATTCATCTTGTAACTCGGTAGTACAATTAAAAGTTAAAATAGTTAAATTATCGTTATATGAAAAGAAAATCATATTATTATAAATAGTTGTATCTGATCCTGTATTAATTAGTTTTATTTTTCCAATATTATGATTATCAACTTCATAAAAATCAGTACTCAATACATTACTAGTACTTTTAAGTATTTCTTCCATATTACCTAAAAAATCTTTTATTTCGTTGTTCTTTATTTTACTGTCGTTTAAAAAAACATCAACAATTATTTTTTTTTAATAATTATAAAATAAAAAATAATGAACAAAACCACTATATTTTTTAATAATAGTGGCATAATCTAACTGCTTAAAATTTTTAGGAACCTTAAAATAAAATTCTTCATCATCAACATGAACATACTCAGTTTCAATTTTATTACCACTTTTAGTTTCAACAATTAAAGTTTTAAATTTTTCGCCTTTCTTTTCCAATTTTTTATCTTCATTCTTAAGAACTATCTGAATTATCACACAAACAATAACAATAATAACACATATTACTCCAAATACTATTTTCCCAACTCTTTTCTTATCTTTCATTTTGCTTCCCTCTCAAAATATTTATTTACTAATTTAGTATATCATGTATATCACCATGAAGCAAATTTATTAACAATTATACTTTGCAAATCACGAATAAATGAATTATAATTATAAATAGAAAATGGTGATGTCTATGAAAATATTTTGTATTGGAAGTGCAAACTATGATATAACAGTTCTCCTTAGTAATTACCCAAAAGAAGATCAAAAAACAGTAACTTTCAAAAAAATAGAATCTGGAAGTGGAAATGCTTCTAATGTTGCCTGTATGTTATCAGATTGGCATGAAAAGGTTTATATTTTTGGAACAGTAGGAGCCGATTACTATGGCGAAAAGATAAAAAATTCTTTTTTCTTACATAATGTTAACACTAAATATTTAACAGTGAAAAATAAAGCTCATACCACAACAAATCATATAATAATAAATGAAAAAAACTCTTCTGCCACTACAACTACTTTTAAAGATAAAAATCTTTATGCAAAGATTCCCAAATTTCTAATTCCCAAACCAGATGTAATGTATTTTGATGGGGCAGAGTATAATTTATCATTAAACTTAATAAAAAAATATTCAACCACTTTAAAAATATTAAGTGCCAGTAATTACAATCAAGAAATAACAACATTAATACCCTTTATGAATTATGTAATTGTTAATGAAGAATTTATCAAAGAATATTTAACCATAAAACAAGAAAAATATACTAAAATTAATCAAAAAAATGCAATTAAATCCTTAGAAGAAGAATATAAAACAACATTTATATTAGCTTTAGAAGAAGCAACAATTGCAAAAATAAATGAAGAATATAAATTTATTCCTAAAGTAAAAGCTATACCAGTAGACAAAACTTCAATTAATGACATTTATAATGCCACATTTATCTATTTTATAACTCATAATTATTCATTAGAAGAAACAATTAACCTTGCTAGTATTGCTAAAGCAATTTCCTCTACAAGATATGGCGCAAGGTTTAAAATACCAACCAAACAAGAGGTAACAGAACATGACAAAAATAGATGATTATGTTTTATATAAAAACATTCCATCGCTTGATCTTCATGGCAAAAATCGTTTTGAAACATTAGTGGAATTAAGAGAATTCATAAATAATAGTGAAAAACTAAAATATGAATTTATCAAAATAATTCATGGTCATGGACAAGGTATATTAAAAGAAACAGTTCATCAGGAACTAAAAATAAACAAAAAAATAAAAGACTATAAGATAGACTTTTACAATAGTGGAACTACGATTGCTTTATTAAATAAAGATTAATGCTTATGAAGCTCCTTTATAATAATATTAGCAATCTTTTCTTTTTCATTAATACTAAGACTAGGCCAAAATAACTCTAAAATAACACCAAGACCTGGTAAAGCAAGTTCATCATTATCTAAAACACCATTATCTAACATTTTAATAATAGTTTCCTTATTATCATTTTTAATATTATTAATAACGTGCTCTCTAATATTTAAATCCATAATTTATCACCACTTATAATTTGTCCAAATTTAAAAAAAATATCCAAAAAAATTGCAAAAATAAGAAAAATAAAATATACTTAAAATATAAGGAGGAAATAATTATGGAAATAGCATTATATATAATAATTGGAATAGTAGTTTTAGCTTTAATATATTTCTTTGTAACATACAATAAACTAGTAAGTTTAAGAAACAGAGTAAAAGACCAATGGGCTCAAATAGAAGTGGTATTAAAAAGAAGAGCAGATTTGATTCCAAATTTAGTGGAAACAGTAAAAGGCTATGCCAAACATGAAAAATCTACATTAGAAGATGTCATAAAAGCAAGAAATACTTATCTTACAGCCTCATCACCAAAAGAAGAAATGGAAGCATCAGGAGAAATCACAAAAGCTTTAAATAAATTACTAGCTTTAACAGAAAATTATCCTGATTTAAAAGCTAATCAAAACTTTATTACTTTACAAAATGATTTAAGAGATTCAGAAGATAAGATAGCCATAACTAGACAGTTTTACAATGATACAGTTCTAACTTATAATAATAAAGTTGAAATGATTCCATCAAACATTGTAGCCAATATGGGCGGATTTAAAAAATTTGACTTTTTTGAAGCGAGCGAAAAAGATCGCGAAGTTCCAAAAGTTAGTTTCTAAGGCTTACAAATGTAAGTCTTTTTTTAAATAAAGGAGCGAGATATGAAAAAAATATTCTTTTTATTGATATTATTAATATTTCCTTTAATAGTTTATGCAAGTGATATCGATTATGATATTACTAATTATCATATTGAAAGTACAATACTGCCAAATGGTTCTTTAAATGTTTGTGAATATATTGGACAAGAAGGGACTTTCAATGGTTATGAAAGAGAAATTGATTACCTTTCACTAAATGAAGAATATGCCCCAGACGATTTAACAAATCTTCATATATATGATTATAATTGGAAGACACAAACAAAAGGACAAGAATTTGACCTAGTAAGTTACGCGCAACTTGGAAGCAAATATAAATACACAATTCAAGAAAAAGAAGGATATATTAAAGTTCGTATGTATAATCATGCAGAAGACGAAAAAAAAGGATACGCATTATGCTATACTTTAGAAAACATGACATCAATACATAATGATATTGCAGAAATATATTACAATGCTATTCCTGAAGGAATGGATGATGTCTTAGAAGACGTACAAATAAAAGTATATCTTCC
This sequence comes from uncultured Mycoplasma sp., assembly GCA_964510115.1. Taxonomy (GTDB): domain Bacteria; phylum Bacillota_I; class Bacilli_A; order RF39; family UBA660; genus UMGS1572. The sequence continues at coordinate 4,613 of CAZEAD010000025.1, read as the reverse complement.
AGGATTAGATGAAGATTTTAGAACTTGGGTTCATGGTCCACTATATGGCAATGTTTCAAGAGAGAAAACTCAAACAAATTCTTATATGCTAGCAACCATAGATGAATTAGATAGTAATACTAATCTTGAAGTTAGAATAGCTTTTAATAAAGAATTAGTTCCAAATTCCAAAAAAACAACGAATAAAAATTATTTTGATAAAATTCTAGAAGAAGAACAACAGTTCGCTGATGATGCAAATGAACAAAGACAAAAAGCTAAGACAATTAATTACCTTCAGTACTTAATCTTTGGAATCAATATTCTTATCATCATAATTATATTAATCAGAGCTTATTTAAAGTATGATAAAGAATATAAAGTAGAATTCAATATGGAATATTATCGTGATTTTCCAAATAACTATGGACCAGAAACACTAGAATATCTTCTAAAAAAAGATATAACAACATTAGGATATTCAGCTAGTGTTTTAAATATTATTGATAAAAAAGCTCTATTAGTAGAAAAAATACCAGATAGTAAAGATGATTATTTTCTTAAGAAAAATCCTGAATTTAATAATGAATTAACCAAAGAAGAACAAACTATCTATGATTTTTTACTAAATGATATAGGCAATGGTAATCAATTAACATTAAAATCATTAAAAAAATATGGTACGAAAGAAAAAACCGCTAAAAAATTTATAAATCATTTTAATAGTTGGCAAACAAAATCCAGAAAAACAGCCCTAACTTATAATTTTTATGAAGAAAAAATCCCGGGATTTTCTATAGCGTTAATTATCATAATGACTGTTATAACAAGCATAGCAAATTATGAAAATCATATAATTTTACTAATAATTACTATTTTTCTAGGAATAGCATCAGTAGTATATCTAGCATCAATTAACAAAAGAACTAAAGAAGGAGCGTTAGAATATAAAAAATGGATGGCCTTCAAAAAATTCTTAGTAGATTTTGGTAGAATGGATGAAAAAGAATTGCCAGAAGTATCTCTATGGAGCAAATATTTAGTATATGCTACTGTTTTGAAAGTAGCAAATGAACTAGAAAAAACAATGAAAATAAAACTTCAAAACATTGAAGAATATAATCCAAATATTTCTGATGTTTACTTAACAAATTACTTAATTCATTCAAGCATTTATCATTCAATTGAACAAGGAGTAAGTAAAGCATTAACTGTATCCAATGCAACCATAGCTAGTTCTAATATGTCAAGTGGAAGTGGCTTTGGAGGAGGATTCTCAAGCGGAGGTGGAGGAGGTTCCATCGGAGGAGGAGGCCGAGGCTTCTAATATGATTCGTTGAAAATAATACAAGCATAGTAAATGTATAATTTAATAAACGAAAAATCTTACGTTATAGAAAGACAAAGAAGAGCTTAGGCTCTTTTTAATATTAAATAATTAAAAACTAATCATTATTTTTATTTAGATAAAACTTTTATTTTTAACTAATTTTTGATATAATCTATTAAATCGAGGTGATAACATGTTTGTAGATGAAGTAAATTTAAAACTGATAGCAGGATCAGGTGGTGATGGTTGCACAGCTTTTAGACGTGAAAAATATGTTGAAATGGGAGGACCATTCGGAGGAAATGGTGGAAAAGGATCAGATATAATTTTTAAAGCCGATGAAGGATTAAGAACCTTAATAGATTTAAGATATAACAAAATAATCAAAGGAAATCGCGGTGCCCATGGTGAAGGAAAAAATAAAAATGGTCGAAGTGCAGAAGATATTATAATTAAAGTTCCAATAGGAACAGTAGTAACAGACCAAGATACTAATCTACCAATTTGCGATTTAAAAGAGCATAACCAAGAATGCATTGTTGCCAAAGGAGGAAGAGGAGGAAGAGGAAATACCGCTTTCAAAACCCAAAGTAATACTGCTCCTAACTTTTCTGAAAAAGGTGAACCAGGAGAAGTAAAATATCTTAAAGTAGAATTAAAACTTCTAGCAGATGTAGGTTTCGTTGGACTACCAAGTGTTGGTAAAAGTACTATTCTAAGTAAAATTACTAAATCACAGCCCAAAATAGCAGCTTATCATTTCACAACTATAAATCCCAATCTTGGAGTAACAAAGACTAAAGATGGCAGGTCCTACACAGTAGCAGATCTTCCGGGGTTAATCGAAGGAGCATCTTTAGGACATGGTCTAGGAGACAAATTCCTAAAACATATTGAAAGAACTAGAGTAATTGCCCATATCATTGATATGTCAGGAATAGAGGGAAGAAATCCATACGATGATTATGAATTAATCAAAAAAGAATTGAAAGAATTTAATCCAAAAATATTAGACAAAAAATCTTTAATAATCGCTAACAAAATGGACCTTCCAAATGCTGAAAAAAACTTAAAAGAATTTCAAAAGAAAGTAAAAAACATCAAAATATTTCCGATAAGTGCTAAAGATGAAACTGATTTCGATGAAATATTAACCTATATTGCTGACGAACTAGATAAAATAACAATAACTCCATTAATTGATGAAGAAGACTATGAAGACTACATTCTTTATAAATATAAGAAAGAAGAACCATTCACAATTGAAAAAGAAGGAGAAGTATTTATACTAAAAGGAAAAATAGTAGAAAAACTATTCCGCATGAACAAGTTTAATAGTGACGAAGCAATATTAAGATTTGCCAAAAAACTAACCCGCTTAGGAGTAGATCAACGCTTAGAAGAATTAGGAGCTAAACAAGGAGACATAGTGCGTATTCTAGATTATGAATTTGAATATAGGAATTAATTCTAAAGCTAATTAAACTGCATACACTAAATTAGGTGATGACATGAAAAACAAAATTAATTATTTTCTAGTTAATTTTTGTTTACTAATGTTCATCATTTTCTTTTTTTATCAAACAAGTACTATATGGAACAATATATTTTTAATCATCAAAAATATATCATTACCATTCATAATAGCATTTTCTATTGCTTACTTTTTATTTCCTTTTGTAAAAAGTTTAAAAAAAAGAAACATTAAACATCAAACATCATGTATTTTAATTCTTATGATAATTATTATTGTTATTGTTTTAACAATTTATTTTTCAATGCCAACCTTAATAGAAGAAGTAAAAAATATCATAACTTTTATTCAAAATATCGATTTGACAAAAATAGAATCCCCATATCAAGAATATATATATAAATATTTAACCGAAATAACAAATACTATAACAGAATTAATTTATCATCAAGGAATAAACATAGCATCATCTATAATCAAAACTATAAGCGATTCTTTTATAATAATAGTGTTAAGTATTTATTTTTTATTTAATATGGAAAAAATAAAAGAAAAAATCAAAAAAGTTATAAGTAAAAAATCTTATTTTAAAATTTTAAAAAAAATAGATATTGAACTAGAAAATTACATTAAAAGTTTTAGTTTAATAATTCTTATTGAAAGTATAGAATATATTATTCTTTATGCTATAATTGGACATCCTAATTATTTTTTAATTGGTTTTTTGGCTGGAACAACCACTATAATTCCCTATATTGGAGCCATTGCAACAAACATACTTGCTTTAGTGTCCGCAGCTTTTGTATCTCCTAAACTATTTATAGCAACAGCACTTATAATGTTAATTGTTCCTATCTTTGATAGCTACATAAGAGATCCTAAAATATATCATAAAACAATTGAGATATCTCCAATAAAAAGCATTATAATATTAGTAATATCAATGTATTTATTTAAATTCATAGGATTAATAATAGCGATACCACTTTATATTATTTTGGAAGTGTTATATAAAGAAATAAAAGAAAAAAAGCAAAAATAAAACTTTAAGTTTCAATCAATTTATGATATAGTAAAAAAGAATAGGTGATATGATGAAACTAAATAATAAAGGTTTTGCTATGACAACTATTGTCTATACAATATTAAGTTTATTTTTAGTAGTATCTTTTGCAAGCATTGCTATATTAAAAAGCAATTATGATATCAAAAAAGATTACACTAAAGATTTAACAGATACACTAAATACATGCTTTGAAAAAGGAGAATGCTAATGAAAAACAAAGGATTTACTTTAATAGAATTATTAGCAGTCATCGCCATAATCGCTATAATTTCTATGATTGTAACCCCAAATGTAATGCGCTTAATTTCAGAAAGTAAAGATGAATTATATCTAGAAGATGCCAAAACTATAATTAGTAAAGCCAAATACTATTACACATTAAAAGATAAATATAAAAGTTTATTTACAATAGAAGACGATTCTTGTTGGACAATTCCTTTAAGTAATATAGAGATAAATACTTATAATGTAAATCAAAAGGGTACATACGACAAAGATTATACCAAAGTAAAAATTTGTACAACCAATAAAACAATTAACTACTACGTAAGAACTAAATATATAAATGAAACAGAAACAAAAGGAGTATACAAACAAAATACAACTGATAATTATGTTCAAGAACAAGACTTATCCCTTAAACAAGTAAAAAAATATAAATAAATAATTGAAAATAAAAACTAAGTATGCTATTATAAATATATAAATAAAAAATAGCATACTTTTTTTGTATGCAAGGAGGAAAGACTATGCAAACAAATATT
>CAZEAD010000024.1:1717-9637 GCA_964510115.1 uncultured Mycoplasma sp. | reverse complement strand
TTTCCTTCATCTAAATACATAATAACATAAAAAAGACTTTTTAACAAGTCGTTTTCTATTTTTCTCGAAAATGTTCGAGTAACAATCAATCTGGTGCCCGCGGTCGGACTCGAACCGACACGATATTGCTATCACTGGATTTTGAGTCCAGCACGTCTACCAATTCCATCACGCGGGCAACTAACAAAAAATATTATAACAGATTAACTCTTTTTAGGTCAATAAAAATGCAAAAGTTATCTCAAATACTCAAATAAATAAACTAAACCTTATCAATGAGCAATTACTAAATGCAAGCTAAAAAAAATTATTATTGTTCTTTTTTTCGACATAATATGGTATACTTACAACGAGGAGGTATGTTTTTATATGAGTTATGGAAATCTATTTGACAATGGTTATTCTAGTGTTTCTGGATATAGTGGAGCATTAGTTTGGACAATAATTTCAGTTATTGTAGCTATAATCGGAGGAATAACATTATATTTCACAGTTTTTTCAAAAAGTAACGAAAATAAGTTTAAAGGCTTTGCATCTTGGTTATATGATTTTGTAACATTTAAAAAATTATTACTAGAAACAATCTTAAAAATAGCATACATTATAACAGCAATTTATATTACATTGTCATCATTTGCATTGATTGCTAGTAGTTTCTTAGGATTTATATTACAAATAACACTTGGTAATGTAATCGCTAGAATAGTTTATGAATTCTTACTATTAATGATTACTATTTGTAAAAATACAACAGAAATCAATCAAAAATTATCAAAAACAAAAACAACTAAAAAAGAAGAATAATTAAAAATTGAATATCCTATATATCAACATTTTAAAAGATAATAAATGTCGTATATCTAAAGATATTCATTTTTTTTATAATTTAGCCATATCCACTATTATTCTACAAAAACAAAACATATAATATTGTATCAAACAGCATAGATTTGCATTTTTAAACAAAATATGCTATAATGTCCAAGTCGGGTGATAAATTAATATGATAGATACAGATTATATAAATATCATTAGCCAAATAGTAAATAATAATGATTTTCAAAAATTAAAATATGAAAAGCATCATACAATAAATAGATTCGATCATTCTTTAGAAGTATCATATAAAACATATAAAATATGTAAAAAATTAAGACTTGATTATGTAAGTGCTACTAAAGCAGCTCTTTTACATGACTACTTTTTTGATGAAGAATTCCGAGGATTATCGAAAAATAAAAAGCTTATTATGCATTATAAACATTCGATAAGTAATGCCAAAAAGATTACTGATTTAACAAAAAAAGAAGAAAACATCATTGCTTCCCACATGTTCCCAATAGGAGGAAAAACTCCGAAATATTTAGAAAGCATTATTGTTGATATGGTTGATGATTATGTTGCTATAAAAGAAAATGCTACAGTTCAAAAGCACAAACTTAGACATGCATTTAACATTATAACAATAATTGCATTTAATTTTTTAACTATGTAAAGTAAAACGAAAAGGATAGAAATATAAAATCTATCCTTTTAAAATAAAAAGCTATTGTTTTTAAACAAAAATAATTATAAAATATAACTAAATAATTAAAAATGTCCTTGTAACTCAGTAGGATAGAGTATCCGCCTCCTAAGCGGAAAGTCGGCAGTTCAAATCTGCCCAAGGACGCCATTTGTAAATATTTTTCTTATAAATAAGAATTTAAGATATAATAATTTGACTACTGATTTTTCAGTGGTTTTTTCGTAAAAAAGTGAAATAATGAATTGAAAAACAGAAGAGTTTATATATTATGTAAGAGAAAATTCTAAGTTTAGATAATAAAGATATATTTGATTTGAATGAAATCTTAATTTTATTTGATAAATTGTTTGTTGAAATAAATAATTGCATTATGTATAATTACAGTAATGAAGAGAAAATGAGTTTTAAACTGCAAAAACTGTTTATTCATATCCAGAACTAATAATATTTTTTAGCTTAATACAATGGATTTAGGACAATTTAAGTTAATATTGAAAAAATAAAAAAAAGGTGATTTTTTAATGAGAGAGAGTATTAAAATAAAAACAAACGATTATAATTTTAAATTTAGAGTGTCAGGGTTAATAATAAGAAGCAATAAGTTATTATTAGTCGATATGGATGATAGTGGTTTTTTATGTTTGCCAGGTGGTTATGTGGAATTAGGAGAATCAACTGAAGAAGCTGTAATACGCGAATTAGTTGAAGAAACAAAGAAAAAGGTTAGAATAATTAAATATTTGGGCGTTGTTGAAAATTATTTTATTAATAAATTTCAAAAAAAAATACACGAAATCGCATTCTATTATTTATTGGAATTTGTTGATAACCTTGTTAAAGAGGATAACTTTACTTTGATTGAAAATGATAAAGGCCACGAAATAAAACTTGATTTCAAATGGATTGACATAAATGAATTAAATAATTTTGACGTAAGACCATATTTCCTAAAAGATTTAATAAATAATGATTTAGAATTTAATCATTTAATTTTTAATGAGTTAATTAATTAAGACAGTTTAGGAAATTCTAATAAAGTTTTAATCTTCCTAAACAAAAAGTTGGCAGTTCAAATCTGCCCAAGGACGCCACTTTGATTATGAAATCTCAAAAAAATAAGAATTTTTGAAATTTTTTTTATATTAAAACATGATTTTTTTAGTTTTTTAAGCAAATCTTTTATTAACAATTAATTTAAAAAACTAAGTTCTGAAAATAATTATCTAAACATTTGTAATTTATGATAAAATTAAATTAGGTGATAAAATATGAAACCGATATTGTTAACAATCATAGATGGATTAGGACTAAGCAAAGAAGAGCATGGTAACGCATTTAAACAAGCAAATACACCAAATCTTGATTACTTATTTAATAATTATAACTTATCAACCTTAATAGCAAGCGGTACTGAAGTAGGACTCCCTAAAAACCAAATGGGGAACAGTGAAGTAGGACATCTAAATATTGGAGCGGGAAGAATAGTCTATCAACCCTTAGAACTCATATCACATGAAATAAAAGAAAGAACTTTTTTTAAAAATAAAGAATTAATAAAAGTAATGCAACGTACAAAAGAATTTTCATCTGATTTACATATTTTTGGGTTATTATCAGATGGGGGAGTTCACAGTCACATTGACCATATCTTTGCTTTAATTGACTTAGCATTAGAACAAAAAGTTAATAAAATATATATTCACGCATTTTTAGATGGAAGAGACACCCCCCAAAAATCGGCTTTAAAATACTTAGATAAGTTAAAAGAAAAAATCAAACCATATTCCAATGTTTTTCTAGCGGATATCTCTGGCAGATATTACTCAATGGATCGAGAAAGAATGTGGGATTTAACAAAAACATATTATGATTTACTAGTAAATAAAAAAGGACCACAAATAACAGATTATGAAGAATATATTACTAATCTCTATAATGAAGGAATAACAGATGAGTTTATAAATCCAGCTATTATCACTGCTAACAGCAATTTAAAAGAAAATGATAGCTTAATTTTTGCTAATTTCCGACCAGATCGCGCTACACAGACCTTTACAGCAATCACAAATCCTGATTTTCACGAATTTCCAACTAAGAAATTTGCAAATATTAAATTAGTGACTATGCTTCCTGTTGAAAAATCAGTAATATGCCAAAACGCATATCCCCATATAACAGTTGATAATACCTTAGGAGAATACCTTTCAACTCAAAATAAAAAAATTTTGCGCATAGCAGAATCAAGTAAATATCCCCATGTAACATATTTCTTTGATGGTGGAAAAGAATTGACATTAAAAAATACTGATAAAATAATTGTGCCAAGAAAAAATGTCAAAACATACGATTTAGCACCACGAATGAGTGCAGATGAAATAACTAAAACTTTATTGCCAATTATGCAAGACTATGATTTGATAATTTTAAACTTTGCTAATTGTGATATGGTAGGACATACAGGCAAATTAGATAAAGCTATAAAAGCAGTTGAAGCAGTCGATGATAATATTGGAATACTTTATAATAAAATCAAAGAATTAAAAGGTATAATGATAATAACTGCCGATCATGGAAATGTAGAAAAAATGTTAGATGATAATAATAATCCTATAACAACTCATACAACTTCCAAAGTTCCATTTTTAATCTGTGATAAAAATTATTGCCCCACAAATGGTAAATTAGGAGATATTGCCCCAACAATTTTAACAATAATGAATCTTGATATTCCAAAAGAAATGACAGGAAATGTTCTAATATGAAAAAACAAACATTTAATCTCAAATTTAATACATTGGAATACATAGGATTTATTAGCTATTTAATACTAGTAATAATTGATAGATTTTTTATTAAAATACCTAATTTAATTTATTTAACAATAGCAATAATATCTTTTATAATAGTAATAATTGGAATATTAACAAATGAAAATAAAAAATATGATAAAATTAAAATAAGAAAGAAGGAATTAAAACATGAAAACAGGAAAAATAAATAAAATATTAAAAACATTAACAATTATTCTATCAGTTGTTCTTATAGTAGAAATCATATATTTAGGAATTAAATTATATCTAAATAGAGTCAATACTACTTACTACAGTACAATTGAAAGTATTATAAAAGATAACGATAACTATATAACTGTTGGATTAAATGATTTTAAACATAGCAAATTAAATGATTATAAAGAACCAGGATATAATAAACCTACAATTCAAATTTATAATAAAGAAAAAGAACTAATAAAAGAATCATACTTAGATTTAGGATACAATGGAACATTCCATGATGTAGTTAAAACAGAAGATGGTTATATTGCAGTTGGAGAAATAACAATGGATGAAAACCAACATAAAGATAAGTTAACAGAAGGAGTAATAGTAAAATATGATACAAATCTTAAACTTATCTGGCGTAAAAATCTTCAGATATTGGATTCAACCAAATTACTATCAGTTACTCTTGATAATGACAACAATATTATAGCAACAGGACAAAGTATTTATGGCCAAAACTACATTGGAAATCACAAAACAGGTGGAGCAATAATTCTTAAATATGATCAAGATGGCAATGAAAAAAAACGTGCCAACATCGGAGGGCCAACTTCTGGACAATTTAATGATGTAGTAGTAACAAAAGATGGCTATGTTGCAGTAGGAGTTCTTAATAAGACAACAGGAATAATTCTTAAATATGATAAAAACTTCAAAGAAAAATGGCATAACTACTATGGACCAACTGATAGTAAAGGATTAACAAGCATTAGTACATCAAAAGATGACTATATTGTTACGACATCTAAATTAAAAGATAAAAACAATACTGATAATTATCAAGCAGCGCTTTTAAGATATGACAAAAATGGAAAATTAAAAAAAGAAATAACTTGGCAAAAAGAAAACATTTCTCGATTTGAAAAAACACTTATTTCTGATGACGAAATAATTGCCCTTGCTCTATATGGAAATAAAGAAGACAATTCATTAAAAAACAATTCATGTATTGTAAAATTAAATAAAGACTTTGAAGTTCAAAAAGAACAAACCTTAGAAGGAAAAAACATAGTAACATTAATTGATATAATAAAAGATAAAGAAGACTATCTAATCGCAGGATATACAGATTCCAAAATAAAGAATCTAAACACTAATGGTTATGACTTTTTCCCAATAATAGTAACCTATAATAAAAATTTAGAACAAAAATAAAGTATACACAAAAATGTATACTTTTTTAATTATTAAAAACTATCTTTTTACGTTTAATATAATTGGTAAAACAATTGGTTTTCTTCCAGTTTCTTCTTTAATAAACTGCATCATTTCTTTTGTTAAATCCATCTTTATCTCATTATAAGTAGCTTTATTATCACTTAATTTTCTATAAAGAATTTTATTAGCAACAGTTTCAATTTTGCCAATCAGTTCCTCATTCTCATTAATAAGAACAAATCCACGTGTTGTAACCATTGGTTTAATTAATAGCTTTCTAGTGTCCATATTAATATTAGCAATAATAACTAAGATTCCATCGCTAGCCATAATTTTTCTATCATTTAAAACAGCTTGTCCAATATCACCAATTCTATTACCATCAACATAAGTTGCATCAGCTTCGATAGAACCAATATGTTGAATATTTCCATGATCAATTTCCAAAATATCCCCATTATCTAAAACAAAAGTATTTTCTTTAGGAATTCCACAGTCCTGTGCTAACTTAGCATGTTTTTTAAGCATTCTGTATTCACCATGAATAGGCATAATATATTTTGGTTTCATAAGTCTAATCATAAGTTTAAGTTCTTCAGTCATGGCATGACCAGAAGCATGAATTTCTCTATCCGTAGAGGTAGTATAAACAGTTACACCCTTTAAATAAAGTTTATTAATAGTATTAGCAATACTATTAGCATTTCCAGGAATAGCACTAGATGAAAAGATAACAACATCATCAGGTCTTAAACTAATTTGTTTATGAGTACCATCAGCTATACGAGATAATGCTGCCAAAGGTTCACCTTGAGTTCCAGTACATAAAAGAGCAACCTCTCCAGGTTTCATATTATTAGCAACTTCAGGAGAAACAAAAACTCCTTTAGCATCAATATATCCACCTTCCATTGAAATATTAATATTATTTTCCATACTACGACCGAAAATACAAATTTTTCTATTAAACTTTTTACAAGTCTCAATAATATGTTTTAAACGATAAATATTTGAAGCAAAAGTAGCAATTATAAGTCTATGATAAGGATGTTTTGTAAATACATCGTTTAAAGCCTCATCAACTTTAGATTCTGATAAAGAGAACCCTTCATCTAAAACATTGGTACTTTCACTCATTAGTAAAGTAACACCATCTTCACCAATTTTAGCCATACGAGCAAGATCAGCCATAGGACCAATTGGTGTTAAATCAAATTTGAAATCTCCAGTTTGAACAATAGTCCCATTAGGAGTCTTAACACAAATTCCATGAGAATCAGGAACAGAGTGGGTTGTTCTAAAAAATGATATTTCAAAATACTTATATTTTAATTTATCATCACTGCTGTAAACCTTTAATCCTTTATATGGTATATTTCTTTCTTCAATTTTTTTTCTAATCAGTGCTGCAGCTTGATTTGGAGCAAAAATAGTAGGAATATTAACACTTTGAAGTAAAAATGGAATAGCACCAATATGATCTTCATGACCATGAGTAATAATTAAAGTTTTGATTTTCTTTTCATTTTTCTTTAAAAATTCAAAATCTGGTAATACATAGTCTATTCCTCTTAATTCCTCATCAGGAAAAGTAACACCAGCATCAATAATGACAATTTCATTATTATGCATTAAAACATACATGTTTTTTCCAACTTCTCCTAGACCACCAAGCGCAAGCACATAAGTCTTGTCTTGTTTAAAATTCATTTTTAAAAATCTCCTTTCTTAATTCAAATACAAAAGAATCAACCAACAACATTATACATCAAAAAATAAAAATTGTAAAACTATTTATATGTCGAACAAAATACTTTAAATTAAAAAAATAACAAATAACAATGTATTTTAGTATATTAAGTTCAACAAAAGTTAATCAAAAAACCATACAATAAATATAATAAAATTTATATAAAAATATTGAAAAATATAATTTTTTGTTATATACTTTTAAAAGTTCTTAAAAAAGAGGGTGTATTATATGGAAAAAATAATTAATATTGCAGTAGTAGCGCATGTTGATGTAGGAAAATCAACACTTGTAGATTCTTTATTAAAACAAAGCGGAGAACTAAAAAAAGATGAAGAAAATATAACTCAAATCATGGATAGTAATGATCTAGAAAAAGAAAGAGGAATTACTATCTATTCAAAGAATTGTTCAATAAGATA
>CAZEAD010000024.1:0-1707 GCA_964510115.1 uncultured Mycoplasma sp. | reverse complement strand
AGGACACGCTGATTTTTCAAGTGAAGTTGAAAGAATTATTAAAACAGTAGATACAGTAGTTTTACTTGTAGATTCTAAAGAAGGAGTAATGCCTCAAACTCGTTTTGTCCTAGAACAAGCCTTAAATCAAAACTTAAACCCAATCTTATTTATTAATAAAATAGATAAAAAAGATGCAAGAATTGATGATGTAATTAATGAAACATTTGATTTATTTGTAGAATTAGATGCTAATGAAAAACAACTTGACTTCCCAATAGTCTATGGTGTGGCTAGAAATGGTATAGCAAAACTAGAATTAACAGATGAAGATAAAGATATAACTCCACTTTTAGACACTATTATTGAACATGTAAAACCATATGAAGGAAATGAAAATGACAGTTTGCAAATGCAAATTTCATCTTTAGAATATGACGATTATCTAGGAAGACTAGGAGTAGGGCGTATTACAAGAGGAATTCTAAAGAAAAATATGGCAGTTACTATTTGCAAAAATAATGGTGGGACTACCAATAGTAGAGTTGCAAAAATCTTTACTAATGAAGGAATACTAAAACAAGAAGTCACAGAAGCCCAATATGGAGACATTGTTACAATTCAAGTTGACCCTAATATCTCAATTGGTGATACAGTTTGTGATGTCAACAACCCTGAAGCATTAGAACCAATAATTATTGAAGAGCCAACAATGTCTATGAATTTCTTAGTAAATTCATCTCCATTCGCAGGACAATCAGGAAAATTTTTAACTAACAGACATATTAAAGAAAGATTAGATAGAGAATTAGAAACAAATGTAGGACTTAAAGTAGAACCTTTAAATGGTGCAGATGGATATAAAGTTTCAGGAAGAGGAGAACTACACTTATCTGTCCTACTAGAAAGTATGCGTCGTGAAGGATATGAACTTTCAGTATCCAAACCAGTGGTGTTATTACATGAAAAAGATGGTATAAAACAAGAACCATTTGAAACAGTTTTAATAAACTGTCCAGATACATATGCCGGAACAATAATTAATGATTTAAATGAAAGAAAAGGTAATATCATTTCTATAACTAGTGAAGAAGGATACACACACCTAGAATTTGAAGTTCCTACAAGAGGATTAATAGGATATCGTTCAAACTTCATAACAAACACTAAAGGTGAAGGCATTATGATTCGTAGTTTCAAAGGTTATAAACCATATGTCGGAGCAATCCAACGTCGTAAAAATGGTGTATTAGTATCAATTGAAACAGGAAAAGCTATGGCATTCTCACTATTTAACCTAAGCGATCGTGGAACCTTAATTATAGAACCAGCAACCGAAGTTTACGAAGGAATGATAATAGGAATTCATAATCGTGAAAATGATCTTGATGTTAACCCATGCAAAAATAAAAACTTAACTAATACACGTGCCTCAGGAACAGATGAAGCATTGACACTTATAACTCCAAAAAAATTCACTCTTGAAGAATCATTAGAATTTATCGAAGATGATGAATATGTAGAAATAACCCCAGATGCTATTAGATTAAGAAAAAAGATATTAGATACAAAAGAAAGATTTAGACAAAAAGGAAAAGAATAAAAAAATAAATATATAATTGAAAATAAAAATTAAGTATGCTATGATAAATACATAAATAAAATAGCATACTTTTTTTGTATGCAAGGAGGAAAGACTATGCAAACAAATATTCGCCAGGGGGGGGG
>CAZEAD010000023.1:877-9664 GCA_964510115.1 uncultured Mycoplasma sp. | reverse complement strand
TCTCAATATATATTTCTTTTTCTAAATATTTGCCCAATATATATAAACATGCATTTTTGGATATGAAAGTTAATACTATTTACTTTAGAAATTGTGATACAAATTTATTAAATGATGTTTTATATAGAGATAGACTTGATAAAATATTTAAAGAATTTATGTTTGGCTATACTGGTTTAGGTAATCCTTACAAAGAAATTCCCGAGGAGGTTTTTACTTCACTTTCTAATTTGGTTTTTGAAATGGATGATGGTACTTCTGTAAATATAGATTTAACAAAATATAATTTTTTTTATCAGAATAATTTGTATGGTATGTATCATGAAATTAAAAAATATGAGGAAGATGCTTATTATACAGGTAATAAGCAATGCTATCAATATGATTTTGGCGATATAATATGTGAAATAGTCTCTAATGAAATAAAAAACAATATGAATATTGATAAAACTAGAATAAGAAATATTTAATTGTTTTAATTTATATATGGGATAAATTTTCAATATTTTTATTGGGATTAGTTTTCATTTACTTTTTTTGAAAAATAAATTATAATTTTCTTATGTTTTGAGGTATATAATGGATAAGATATTAGTTGTTAATAAGGAAGTAGGTTATACTTCTAGAGATATTGTTAATATTGTTTCTAAAGCTTTAAATACTAAGAAAGTTGGTCATTTTGGAACACTTGATCCTCTTGCTAGTGGTGTTTTAGTACTTGGAATTGGTGGATATACTAAGCTTTGTAATGATAAAATGTTTGATGTTAAAGAATATGTTGTGGAAGTAAAACTAGGAGTTATGACTGATACTTATGATATTACAGGAAAAGTTATAGAAACTAGTAATGTTAGTAATTTTGATATTGTAGAGTTTAAAAAAGTTTTATCTTCTTATGTAAAGACTTATATGCAAGAAGTTCCTATTTATTCGGCAGTTAAAGTTAAGGGCAAGAAACTTTATGAATATGCTAGGGAAGGTATTGCAGTTTCTTTGCCTGTTAAAGAAGTGACAATTTATGAGGCGGAGTTTTTAGAGTTTGTTGATGATTTAATTAGATTTAGAGTTTTGGTTAGTAAGGGTACTTATATTAGGAGTTTGATTAATGATATAGCTAAAACTATGAATTGTGCAATGACAATGAATAATTTAGTTAGAACTAAACAAGGTCCTTTTGATTTAAAAAATGCTAATAGTTTGGAAGATATTAAACATGGTAAGTTTTGCTTTTTAGATATATGGGATGTTTGTTCTATTACAGAAAAAGAATTAAGTTCTAAAGAAGAAAAAGATATTTTGAATGGTGTTGCTAAAAAGATTGATTATTCAGATTGTCCACTTGTTTTATGGAAGAAGAATGGTAAAAATGTGGTTCTTTATAGAAATGATGATTGTGTTGGATTGTCTAAGGTTTATTTTTATTTTGGAGGAAATGATGAATTTTAATAGTAAGAAAGAACTTTATTTAAGAGTTTTCCCTGTACTTAGGATAAGAGTTGCAGAACTTAGTTTGATTGGTGTTAATCTTAGTGAAGAACAATTATTTGATTTACTTTCTAAAGAAAAATGGGTTTATGCTAAAAATCTTACTTTAGCAGATATTGTTTCTGATATTTTCAAATATCAATATAGAGGTGGATATGAAATATAATAAGGATGTTACTTTTCTTGATTTAGAGGAGAGTGTTAAAAAATATATTAAATCTGATGATGATTTGTTATTGATAAAAAAAGCTTATGATTTTGCTGAGAGGCTTCATGAAGGTCAAAAAAGAAGAACAGGGGAGGATTATATAAGTCATCCTTTGCATGTTGCTTTAATATTGACAGAGATAGTTGCGGATAGTGAAACTATTTGTGCAGCTTTACTTCATGATGTTTTAGAAGATTGTGATATTTCAAAAGATGAACTTACTTTGGAATTTGGTTCTGTTATAGCAAACTTGGTTGATGGTGTTACAAAAATTAATAGTATTAATGTTTCAACAGAAAACGATTATTTAATAAATTATTATAAAAAAATTATTGTTGGAATGAGTGAAGATGTTAGAGTAATTATTATTAAGTTAGCAGATAGATTACATAATATGCGTACTTTGTATGCTATTCCAATTGATAGACAAAAACTTAAAGCTAAAGAAACTTTGGAGATTTTAGCTCCAATTGCACATAGACTTGGTATGCATAAAATAAAGAGTGAGTTAGAGGATTTATCTCTTCGTTATATGAAACCTGATGTTTATTATGATATAGTTGAAAGGCTTAATAATACGAAAGTCGAAAGAGATTCTTATGTTGCAAATATGATAAAAGAAGTTAGTGATTTACTTAATGATAATGGAATTAAGCATGAGATTAAAGGAAGATCTAAGAGTATTTATAGTATTTATAAGAAACTTGATAAGGGAAAATCTTTTTCAAGTATTTATGATTTACTTGCTTTACGTATTTTAGTTAATAAAGAGCAGGAGTGTTATTTAGCTTTAGGGCTTATTCATTCGAAGTATAAACCTATGGCTAAGAGATTTAAAGATTATATTGCTATGCCTAAGACTAATCTTTATCAATCTTTACATACTACTATTTTTGGACTTGATGGTCATCTTTTTGAAATTCAGATTAGAACATATGATATGGATGAGTATGCTGAAAATGGTATTGCTTCACATTGGGCTTATAAAGAAGGAAAAAATGCAGCTTTAGAAATGCAAAATGTTACTGAGAAAAAGTTACAGTTTTATAAATCTATTATTGAGCTTAATGAAGATAAGATGTCGCCTGCTGATTTTGTTAATAGTGTAAAAGATGAAGTTTTAAATAATAATATTTATGTTTATACTCCAAAGGGTGATGTTATGGAACTTTTAAATGGATCTACACCAATTGATTTCGCTTATAAAGTTCATACTAGAGTTGGAGATACAATGACTGGAGCGATTGTCAATGATGTAATGGTTCCTCTTACATATGAACTTAAGAATGGGGATATTGTAAAAATAGTTACTAATAAAAATTCTCTTGGTCCTTCTTATGAATGGCTTTCTATTGCTAAAACTACTCAAGCTAAAAATAAAATTAAGAATTTTTTTAATAAAACTAATAGAGAAGAGTATATTACGATTGGTAAGGATTCTTTGGAAAAAGAATTACGAAGGAATAAACTTTCTATTGCAGATTTTATGAAAAATGATGTTGTAGAAATTTTAACTGAAAATAAATTTGATAGTATTGATGATTTATATTTAAATATTGGTAATGGAAAGATATCTTGTAAAGGTTTATTTAAAAATGAAAGTTCTTTGAAGGATGAGGTTGATTCTAAGAAGCCCTTGAAAGTTGTTAATGTTGATAGTGATATAATCGTTGGAGATGTTAGTGATATTCAAACACGAATTGCTAATTGTTGTTTGCCTGTTCCAGGGGATAATATTGTTGGCTATATTACAAGAGGTAATGGAATTAGTATTCATAAGATGAGTTGTCCTAATATTGATCATGAGGATGATAGGATTATTGATGTCAAATGGAATTCTAATATAAAAAATAAGTATGAATCTGATTTGGTTATATATACTAATACGAAAGATAATATTTTGTTTGATTTGGTTCAAACTGCTTCGAATGTTGGAGTTAGTGTTGAAAATATTACTACTATTGGTAAAGAAAGACAGGTTATTTATGGGGTTACAGCAATAGTTAGTAATGTTGATGAACTTGAAAAACTTATTTTGGCATATGAAAATT
Source organism: uncultured Mycoplasma sp. (assembly GCA_964510115.1). Lineage (GTDB taxonomy): Bacteria > Bacillota_I > Bacilli_A > RF39 > UBA660 > UMGS1572. The sequence continues at coordinate 5,920 of CAZEAD010000023.1, read as the reverse complement.
TAGCTTCGATTGTCTTAGTAGAAAGGATTAATAAATAATGAGGGTTTTATGTCAAAGAGTAACTGGTGCTAATGTTACAGTTGATTCTAAAATAGTTGGGAATATTGCTTATGGACTTGTTTTATTTGTAGGTTTTACACAAGGCGATAGTATGGAAACTTTGGAAAAAATGGCTCTGAAGGTTTTAAATTTGCGTATTTTTGATGATGATTGTGGTGTTATGAATAAATCTATTTTAGATGTTAGTGGTGAGTTGTTGGTGGTTTCCCAATTTACTTTGTATGCTAATACTAAAAAAGGTAATAGACCTAGTTATGGTGAAGCTTTGAATCAAGAGGATGCTAAGATTTTATATGATAATTTTTGTTCTTTATTAAAAACGCATGGTTTAAAAGTTGAAACTGGGATTTTTAGGGCTGATATGAAGGTTAGTCTTACTAATGATGGTCCTATTACGATTATGTTGGAAAAGTGATTTGTGATATAATGAATTTGGAGATTATTTTTAGAGGAGGACAGATTTATGTTTGAATTACTTGGAGATAGATTACAAAATGCAATTAAGAACATCAAAGGTTATGGAAAGATTACTGAGGAAAACATTGATTCGATGTTAAGAGAAGTACGTCTTGCTTTACTTGAAGCTGACGTTAATTATAAAGTTGTTAAGGAATTTACCAATACAGTTAAGGAAAAAGCTTTGGGTGAGAAGGTAAGTAAGAGTTTATCACCTGGAGAAATGTTTGTAGGAATTATTCGTGATGAGCTTGAAAATCTGTTGGGTGGAGAGATGGCTCCACTTAATTTACAGGGGAATCCTGCTTGTTTGATGTTAGTAGGTTTACAAGGTAGTGGTAAAACAACATCAATTGGGAAATTGGCTAATTTACTTAGAAAAAAGCATGGTAAAAAACCACTTTTGGTGGCTTGTGATATTTATCGTCCTGCGGCAATTGAACAATTAAAGCAGATTGGTAAAGAGTTGGGCATTGAAGTTTATGATGAGGGTTCTAATAACCCAGTTTTGATTGCTGCTCATGCTAAGGAATATGCTTTAAAAAATGGTTTTGATTATGTTCTTATTGATACTGCTGGAAGATTGCATATTGATGATAATTTGATGGATGAGTTAAAAAATATCGAGGATGAAGTAAAACCAGAAGAAATTCTTTTAGTAATTGATGCAATGATGGGACAGGATGCTATTAATGTTATTACAGGATTTAATGAAGGGGTAAGTTTAACAGGAGTAATTTTAACTAAAATGGATGGAGATACAAGAGGTGGAGTTGCTTTATCTGTTAGATATTTAACTAATGTTCCTATTAAATTTATTGGTGTTAGTGAAAAGCTTGATGGTCTTGATTATTTTTATCCTGATAGAATGGCTTCAAGAATCATTGGTATGGGAGATATTTTATCGCTTGTAGATAAAGCTTCAGAAGTATTTGATGAGAAAGAGGCTAGTAATTCTCTTAAAAAGATGCAAAGTGGAAAATTTGATTTGGAGGATTTTTTACAACAGATGAAACAGATGAAAAAGCTTGGTTCTTTAGAAGGATTATTGAAGTTGATTCCTGGTGCTAAGAAGATGGGACTTAATAATGTTAAGATTGATCCTAAGGATATGGCACATGTGGAGGCTATTATTTTATCTATGACTCCATATGAAAGAAAACATCCTGAAGTTTTAAAAGCTAGTAGAAAAGAGAGAATAGCTAAGGGTTCTGGTAGAGATGTTAGTGAGGTTAATCGTTTGTTAAATCAGTTTGAACAGAGTAAAAAACTTATGAAACAAATGGCTAGTGGTAATTTTAAAATGCCTTTTTAGAAAATAAGGTGTTTTTAAATATTTAAATTATTGATTCAATTGATTTCACTTGCTTGTTGATTATGCTAATGTATAAGGATTTTTTATTAAAACTTATACTAATAAATAATTATTTAAAGAACAAATGTTGTTATAATTATTTTAGAAACGATGATAGTTAGGTAGGGTGTTAAAAAAAGATTTTTTAATTTTCTCTTTGATTATCATTATTTTTTTACTTGTAGTATTACTATTTGTAATCTTAAAATAAAAAAAACACCTAACTCAGCAATGATTTAGGGGATACCATTTGGCAACACTCAACACTGCGATATTGAATGTTCCATTTTTATTTTATGCAAGTTTTTTAATTGCATTTATAATAATATAAAACGACTTTTTGATAAGGTTTTTTCTATTGCTAACTCTGAAAAGTTCGAGTATCAATCAATCTGGTGCTGAAAGCAGGATTTGAACCTGTGACCTATCCCTTACGAGAGGATTGCTCTACCAACTGAGCTATTTCAGCATTAGTATTTTGTTTTTAAATTAAATATTATTATACTATTATTTTGAGATAAGTAAACATTATTTAGATTTTTCTTGATTTTAGCTATTTTTTGTGTTATAATATAAAACATATTTTGGAGGGATTAGAATGAGTAATAAGAATAATAGAAATGAAAATAATAATAATTATCTTTATTTGGATTCAGCTGGATATGCTAAACTTTTACAAGAAGTTGATTTTTTAAAGGCAAAACTTTATTCTGCTGTATTGGAATCTAAAGATAGTGTTAGGGTTGTCATGGGTGGAGATGACGATGGTTGTCTAGTTGAAAGTCCAGATGATAGTGCTTTAATAGCTAGAAGATTACAAAATGTAACAGAAAGATTATCTAGAGTAAAAATAATTGAAAGACATAATGCTGATGGAAAAGTTGATATCGGTGATGTTGTGGGAATTGAAATGATTTACTCAAAAGGTGATTATGAAAGCATGAATGTTAAATTAGTTGGTTCTGATGGTGATATGGATGCTGAGATTCCTGAAATTTCAATAAATAGTCCACTTGGTAAAGCAATTTTTGGTAAAATGGTTGGAGAACAAACTTCTTATACTGTAAATTCAAATATTGTATCTGTTAAAATTGTAGATATTTTAGCTTCATCAAGGGAACAAGACGATACAAATGTTAGAACAAGAAAATAATTTTTAGTAGAGATAAGTTTTATCTCTTTTTTTTGTCAAATTTTCTTTTTGATTTAGTTTTCTATTTACATATTTGGTTTTTTTGTGATAAATTGTTTATGTAGTATTAGGAGGATGTCTTATGGAAAGTAAAAATAATAGTATTTTATTACTTATTGGGGCTGTTTTGATAATTGTTGTAATGATTGTTTTAACATTTGTTTTATAGTTTTATTTTATTTAATGTACTTTAATGTACATTTTTTTGTTTTTGGTTTAAATTTGATTGAAAAAATATGATATTTATGATAAAATTTGTTGTAGTAAATAGTATTAGAATAGGAGGATGTTGGAATGGCATTTGAAAGACTTAAAAAGATGATTGGGGAAGAAGATGAAGTTGTTAAAGCTGAAAGTGATGAGTATTATACAATGACTAAGAATGGTTTTAAGGAGAGTACTGATGGTGGTACTAAAATGATTTTATTAGAACCTAGAGCTTTTTCTGAAGCACAACAGATTGCAGATTATTTGAAAGCTAGAAATACTGTTGTTGTAAATATGAAGAGAGTAACTCCTGAAAAAGCTAAGAGAATCGTAGATTTTTTAAGTGGTACTTTATATGCAATTGGTGGAGATTTACAAAAACTTGGTAATGGTATATTCTTATGTACTCCTAATAATGTTACAGTAGATGGAAAAATGTCTTCAGATTCTTCAAATAAAAAATCAAAAAGCGAAGAAGATGAAAAAAATGATGGAGAGTATGACTGGTAAAAATTAATAAATAGGTCGTGATTAGATGAATGGTTTTAATGATAGTGCGATTGGTTATGATAAAGATGAGGTTAATAGATTTGTTGATTATGTGATAAAGAAGACTGAAACAAATATTTTAACTATTAAAAATCAGCAAGATGAAATTAAAAAATTAAAAGACGAAATTGCTGTTTTGAAACATAAGTTAAATCAGTATAATGTAGAGTTTGATAATAATGAAAATACTAAGAAAATATTAGATAGAGAAGCTAATTTGATAATTCAAGAAGCTAAGGATAATGCTAGTAGGATTGTTAATGATGCTTTACTTAGAGCTCGTGAAGTGGAACTTCAAAAAGAACATTTAAATAAAACTATTCATATGTGTAAGAAAAATTTAAGGATGACTTTAAATAGACAATTAGAGATGCTTGATGATATTGAGATGTTATAGGTTGTCTCTTGACAAATAGGTTAATTATGTTTAAACTAAACAATATTAAAACAAGTGAGGAAGACGAAATTATATTTTGTTATTTTAGAGAGTTGGAGAAGGTGAAAGCCAATATAATAAGTATAGTTTAGATCACTTCTGATGTTTTTTATGAAAATAGAAACGTTTGTTACGTTATAACAATTAAGTGCATAATTCTTTATGAACTAAGGTGGTACCGCGAAATGTTTCGTCCTTAGAACATAAAGTTTTTTTATTGAGGAGGAATTTATATGTTTCAAGAATTAAGAAATGGAAAGAAAAAAGATGTTGAACAGCATTTTACAGATTATTGGAAAGAGATTGATCTTTTAGGAAAATCTATTGATCAAGGAAAAGATTATTTTGTTTTTTATGATGGACCAGCGACTGCTAATGGATTTCCAGGACTTCATCATATGGTTGCAAAGTTTTTAAAGGATTCTTTTTGTAAATATAAAACAATGCAAGGATATAAAGTTCTTCGTAAAATTGGTTGGGATACGCATGGTTTACCAGTTGAAGTTGAAGTAGAAAAACAACTTGGTTTTAAATCTAAGACTGATATTGAAAAGTATGGTATTAAAGAATTTAATGAAAAATGTCGTGAAATAGTTTGGAAGAATGAAAAGGCTTTTACTGATTTGACTACAAAAATGGGACAGATTATTGATTCTAATCATCCATATGTTACTTATAATAATGATTATATTGAATCAGAGTGGTAAATTTTAAAGAATTTTTTTGATGAAGGGATATTATATGAAGTTGATAAAAATCAAAGAGAAACAATAAAAAAGGCAAAAACTG
>CAZEAD010000023.1:0-867 GCA_964510115.1 uncultured Mycoplasma sp. | reverse complement strand
ACTTGCAAGTCATGAAGTAGCACAAGGTTATAAGGAAGTTAGTGTTGATACAGTTATTGTTCCTTTTAAGAAAAAAGATAGTGATGTTTATTTTTTGGTATGGACAACAACACCTTGGACTTTGATTGCTAATGTTGGATTATGTGTTAATCCTAATGAAGAGTATGTTTTGGTATCTAGTCAAGGTTATAAGTTTATTATTGCTTCAAAACTTGCTAAACGTGTTTTGGGTGATGATTATGAGGTATTAGAAACTTATGTTGGTAAGGATCTAGAGTATCAAGAATATGAGCAGTTATTACCTTTCTTAAATGTAAATAAAAAAGGATTTTTTGTAACATGTGCTGATTATGTAACAATGGATGATGGTACAGGTATTGTCCATATTGCTCCGGCTTTTGGTGAGGATGATGCTCGTGTTGGGAAAGAGTATGATTTGCCATATTTGAATCCAGTTGGAGAAGATGGTTGTTATACTGAAGGACCTTGGAAGGGTATTAAAGTATTTGATGCTGATATAGAAGTTATTAAGTATTTAAAAGAAAATGATAAATTATTTAAAAAACAAAAGATGTCTCATAATTATCCTCATTGTTGGAGATGTGGTACGCCACTTCTATATTATTCAAAACCTAGCTTTTATTTAGAAGTTACTAAGATTAAAGATAAAATTATTGAAGCTAATAATAAAGTTAATTGGTATCCTGCTTATGTTGGGGAAAAAAGATTTGGTAATTGGCTTTTGAATTTGAATGATTGGGCTATTTCTAGAAATCGTTATTGGGGAACACCACTTCCACTTTGGAGATGTAGTTGTGGTCATGAAGAAATGATTGGATCTCGTGAAGAGCTTGTTTCTAAAGCTAT
>CAZEAD010000022.1:0-10373 GCA_964510115.1 uncultured Mycoplasma sp. | reverse complement strand
ACAAAAGATAGATTATATTAATGTTTACATCAATTGTAACATCTTTTACTAGAAATGGTAATAATGGTATTATAAGTAATCCTAAAACTGATATTACTAAAGCAATAGTATTGTAAGCTTGTTTATAAAATCTCATTAAAGATTTGATCATTTCTTGATCTTTGGTGGCAATTGGTTTATATAGATTATAAATAATTGCTGTTCCGATTCCTAGTTCAACAATTCCTAACATGGAAATGATATTAGTAAATAATCCATTTATGCCTAGATATTCTGTTCCTAAGATGACAACAAATATTTTTTGGGCAAAAAAACCAATTAAAATAGTAATTAAATTACTAGTCATTGCTGCGAATGAGTTTTTTAATGAGTTTTTCATTAGATAATACCTCCCTTTTATTCTTTTCTATTTTAAAAGGCAAAGTTGAACACTTGATCATCAAATAGAAAATAGAAATATAAAATATAAATAATAGTAAATAGTAAGATTGCTCCTAGATATATTATTTTCCATTCTTTGGATTCCTTTAGAGATTGCATTAAAGGAATTACTCCTAAAAATTGAATTAACATGATAAATCTTATCATAACAATTGATTTTGGTAACATAGAAATTGTACATATTGTCATTAAAATTGTTAATCCATATATCTCCTCCTGATTTTTTTCTTTTTTTGAAATATAGATAGCAATTAAAGTTATGATTAGTTTTGACACTTCGATTATCATGACTGGAAAATCGTAAAACTGATACATTAATCCATTGTATGTTAGGTATAGCTCATACATGTTTACAATACTTTTTAAAATAGAGAAATTAGTAAGATTTGCTACTAGCGTTAAAATCTGAGTAGATGCTAAGAAAATTACTAAAGCTATTAGAATTTGACTTAGTTTTATTTTATTTTTATAAAGTTTGTATAAAATTAAAATGATTAAAGCAAAAAACATGGAATTATGGCACAAAAGTGCAAGTATATATAATGGATATACTAATTTTTTGCTTTTATGTTTTATATAATCTAAGTAACATGCTAAAAAGAAAATAATAATAGCAAGGTAGTACCAAAGACCACTTATAAAGTTTAGGGCATTAAAACCAAAAATGGTAAAAAGAAAAACGCATGTAAAAAGAGATTTTCGAAGATTTGTTACTTTTCGATAGTCATTTAAAACTAGAAATAAAATCATATATCCTAAACTTACTGTAATAAATTGGATTAAATTTTCATTTTTAAATATAGCAGCGATATAAGATATTATATATGGAATTGTTTCGATGTTAGTTGATTTAAAGTTAACAATAAATCCTGAATCGAGATTGTTTATAATATTTTGAACTACTAGATGATGACGATATAAATCATAAGTTTTTTTGGGAACAAAACTATAAACTATGACTCCAATTGATAAAGCCATTAATATTGAATATAGTACTCCCCTTTTTTTGTTATCGAAAAAATAACCTAATGTGGCTATTAAAAATGTTATTGTTGGAAGTACAAATAATACAATTAGTGAGATATTGTCCATATTAGGCCTTCTTTCTTTTACTTAGATATTTGGTTAATAATTGGGGTTACTATTTTATCTATTAAAATACATATTAAAAAGATTATTATGGATGTTATTAGAATGTAGATTGGATAAATATAGGTGTTAGTATATTTATTGGTTATTATGATATTGTTCCATAGGATGTTTCTTAATAGACTATTATCACTTATTAGATAAACTGCTAGAGTGCTTGATGATAGAAAAGTGATAATTTTTGATATTATATTGCTATATGTTTTTTTACTGTTTGTTGCTATCATAAATATTGTTACTGATGGTATTAAAGCAAATATTAAATTGTATTTGTAAATATGCATTGCAGTATTAAAGTCAAATTTATTATAACATATTGTCGCTAAAAATGCAGAAATTAAAATTGAAATGATTGTTGTTATTAATAAGTTAAATTTTTTAAAATCTTTAGGATATTTTTTTAAATATGCGGCGATTAAGTAAAGATTAATAAACCAAAATACAGAGTTTCCTGTATTTAATGCAACATTGTTTTTTAAGTAAATGGGAATAATTGAATTTATTACTAGTAGAATAATTAAAAGATTTCGATGTTCTTTTTCAGTTATGTTTGCAATTAATTTGTTTAAATATGGACTTAGTAATAAAAGAATAATATAAGCGTTTATAAACCAATATTGTCCTGTTGTAATAGGAAGTATTGTTTTTATAACATTTTTTAAGTTAAATGGAACTTGTTTAAAAACCATAAGAATACAGCCAATTGCTATAGAATATAGTAGTGTTCTTAAAACAATATTTTTAATTCTTTTTGGTTTTGCTTCTTGTTCTGTCATATAGTATCCTGTTATTAAAACATAGATATTTACTGCAATAATGCAGATAGATTCTATTAAAAAAACAGGATAGTTATTTATTAAAGAAGCACTATTTAGACTTTTGATTACACCACCATGAAGTTGAAAGTGTAATATTACTATCATTAGCATGCCTATTATTCTTAGTATTTCAATATTTAAGTTCCTTTTTTTATTCATAACTCCTCCTACAATTTTGTTATTTCATTATAGATTCTTTGGCAATTGTTTAAATCACTAAATGGAAAGAATTGTTTAATTCTTGATTTATTTGGTTTAGCTTTTTTTATTTCTTCTACTAGATTTTCTTCTTTATAACAAACTGGTCCAAAACCCATTGTTTCATAATCAAAATATCCTTCTTCGTAATGTTCTTTACGAAATTTCTTTATATCAAATTGATAATAAATTACAGGTTTTTGCATATAAGCAAAATCAAAGAACACACTTGAATAGTCAGTAATTAATATTTTTGACTCTATTAGAAGTTTTTGAACATCATAGTTGTTAAAGTCGGCAATAATAATGTTTTTTGATGTTGTTTTAAATTTATTTATGTATTTTTGTATTTCATAATGTGGGTAAAATATTAATTTTGTTTTATTTTCTTCTAGATATTCTATTAGATTTTTATTGTTTAAAATACTATTCCATCTTTGAAAGTATTCTGTATTTTCAAAGTTGTTAGTATAGTTTAACCATTTTCTAAATGTTGGCATGATTAATATTTGATTTTGTTCTTTATTTACTAAATTGTCGTATCTAGCAAAACCTGTTAGTTTTACTTCTTTTTTAGTATAGCTAAATTTATCTAAGATGAATTGGTATTCTTCTTTTGCTCCACATATAAATAAGTCTAATTTAGATATTTTTTTATCCATCTGAGGAATATAGTTTTGGGTTATTCCATGTTGTAAAAAAATTCTTTTTCCTTTTATTTTTAAAAGATTGTTTTTATCTAATCTCCAAAATAGGCTTGTATCAGGAGAGTATCCCATGATATGGGTGCTGATTAGTTTGCCTGAGGTTAAAAACAGGATGTAATGTTCTTTAGAACCATAGTTAACTTGGTCTTCTTTAGCTATTTTTTTAGCATCACTTGATTGGTTATCAATAACATATTTAACTTTAATATTAGGATGGTTTTTTTTAAGATATTTATAAAAACAATAAGAATTATCTCTGGCATCTGTTCCACGTTCTGATAGCAACCAAACATCATCATTGTTTATTTTTTTAATTTGACAAGATGCTAAATAATATATGTATTTAAAAAAACAAATGAATATTTTAGTAATTTTAGCTATTTTATTTTTCATATTTTTTATCCTCATATATTTCTATCATAACAGGTAAAATATTTTTTAGTAAATACTCTTTTGCTTTTTCTTGATTAGATTTTTTAAATGTTGCTCTTAAATCTTTATTTTTATATAGTTCTTCTACTTTGTTTCTAAACATTTGTTGATTATTTATTGGAATTAAATAGCCAGTTTTTTGATCTTCTACTAGGTCTCTATTACCTCGGCAGTCTGTTATAACTAGGGGAAGTCCAAGATACATTGCTTCAATGACATTGACTGCTAAACCTTCTTGATTTGATGAGGAAAGAGCTATATCTGATATTGTTAGTAATTTGGGAATATCGTTTCGGAATCCTAATAAATGGATTTGGTTTTCTAAATGATATTTTGTTATTAGTTTTTGATGTTCTTGATTTAAACTATCTTTTCCTGGTAATAATAAATGAATATTTTTTTCTTTATATAATAAGTCTTTTAGTGATTCAATTAACCAAGTTTGTCTTTTTCTTTTAGATAGTTCTGCCGGATATATTAAAATAAAATCTTCTTTATTTAATCCAAGGCTGGTTTTTAATTTTGTCTTTTCACCAGTTGTCATAACAAAATTAAATTTTTCTTCATCTAGGCCTATTCCTTTGACATATTTGATATCATGACATTTTTTAAATTTCTTTTTAGCTAATTGATAATCTTCTTCATTAATTGTTATTAAAGTATCTGTATATTTGGCAAGATATTTTTCTACAGGGTAAAAAAGAAGCCAATTTATTGTTTTAGAACCTTTAAAGAAATGGAAACCATGAGCTGTATAGATTACTCTTGTGCCAGCGGTTCTTGCTTTTTTGGCTGCAAGTCTAGTTACTACCGCGCCCATTGGTGTATGGGTATGAATAATTTCATACTTTTCTTGGTTTATTATTTTTTTAAGTTGTTTTAAGGCTTTTAAATTATCAATTTTATAAGGGCTTCTGGCAAATGGCATTGTATATTTTTTATCACAATATGGTATCTTTTCTTGGCCATTTGTAGCAACGTGAACCTCATATCCTTTTTCTTTAAAGTATCTTAAGTATGGGAGATGAAATAGTAAAATGTGTGAATCTACTGTTGCTGTAAATAACACTTTTTTCTTTTTCATAATTATATCACTCCTATTTATTCTTTTTTGATTATTTATTATTGATTTTTTAACATTTCTAAGTCTTCTTTAATTCCAGCTTTGCCAATTTGGTAATGGGTACCTGTTATAACTGTTTTGATTGTTAAAAAGACAATTTTTAGGTCTTGTTTTAATGAATAGTTATTAATGTATTCAATATCATAATTGATTTTTTCCATGACATCTAATCCGTTTCTGCCTTTTACTTGGGCAAGGCCTGTAATTCCTGGCAATACTTTTACTCTTTGTTTTTGATTTTCATTCATATTCTCAAAGTATTCTGTAATCCATGGTCTTGGTCCAATGAAAGACATTTCTCCTTTAAGAATATTGATTAATTGTGGTAATTCATCTAAAGATGTTTTTCTAATAATATTACCTATTTTTGTAATATGATCTTTTTCTTTAAAGTTTGTTACATCATTATCTACTGTCATACTACGAAATTTGTAAAGATTAAAAGTTTTACCATTCAAACCAGTTCTCTTTTGTTTAAATAATACTGGTCCTTGATCTTCTAATTTAATAGCAATACTGATAATTATCATTGGTATAAAAGCAATGATTAGTAATATTATTGCTAATAAACTATCTAGTACTTTCTTTATTTGTTTGTACATATTTCAACTTCCCCCCCTTGAAATTTAAATATCTTTATTTGTTATTAGTAAATCAAAGTTGTTTATTGTAATGTTTTTTATTTTTTGTTCATCCTTTATTATTCTTTTTAGTTTTTTATAGAGTTTATTTATTGAAAATTTTTCTTTATGATGAATATCACTTCCTAGAAATGTTATTTTATTTTCTTTTAGAAGTTGTTTTAAAAATCTTTTTGATTCTTGTCCATATTTTCCAAATAAACTTGTGTAATTTCCTTGAAGTAAAACTCCAAGATTTAAGAATTCTTCTAGAAGATGTGGATTTTTCTTAAAATAAGAATATCTTTCTGGGTGTGCTAGGACTGGAATGTATCCATGTCTTATTAATTCGAAGAAAACATCTTGTGATTTACGTAAGTAATTATTAAGTGGTAATTCTACTAAAACATATTTGGTATTGTTTAAGCTTAGGCATTCTCCATTTTGTAAATCATTTATAATGCTTTCTGATATGTATATCTCGTTTCCTAAGTAGACTTTTATGTCAATGTTTTCTTCTTTTATTTTTTCAATCAATGTTTGGTATCTTTTAATTTTTTCTTGATTGTTTGTTTGATATCTAGTATTTTTTATGTAATGTGGTGTTAACATAATATCTGTTATTCCTTCGCTTGCTGCAAGTTTTAAAATACTTATACTTTCCTCTAATGATTTAGAACCATCATCTATTCCATATAAAATGTGTGAATGTAAATCTTTCATTTTATTTTCCATAATAGTTCTCTAAATAGTAACCACCATAGCTTTTAGCTTTGAAATCTGATTTATTGATTACTACTCCAGTTATTTTAGCATTTGCTTGTTCAAATACTTTTTTGGTTTTTTCTAAGAATTCAGATTTTGTTTGGTCACTTGATATTACCACTATATTAGCATCGGAATATTGAGTCATAATCACTGTATCCGAAAGTCCTAAGATTGGTGGACAATCTAGAATTATAATGTCATATCTTTTTTTTAGTTCATTTATTATATCATGATTGTTAGATGATGATAATAGTTCAATTGGATTTGGTGGTGTTGGTCCAGATGGGATAATATGTAAGTTTTTAATGTTTGTTGGCATGATGTAATCTTCAATAATGGTATTTGGTCGATAGTTTAATATCAAATTAGAGTATCCTTTAGTTGAGATATTACTAACTCCAAATATTTCATGTTGACGTCCTTTTCTTAAATCGCAATCAATAATTAAAACTTTTTTATTTTCTTGTTGATAAGCTGTTGCTAGATTGGCTGAAATAAAACTTTTTCCATCACCTGGTTCTGGCGAGGTATTTAAGATTACTTTTATTTCTTTATTCATTGATGAGAATTGAAGGTTTGTTCTGATAGTTTTAATCGCTTCACTAAATACTGATTTAGGATTGCTATTTACTATTAATTCTTTCTTTCTATTCATTTCTTTCGTCCCCTTTTTATATTTTTGGTACAATACCCAATACTGTAAGTTTTAATTTTTCTTCAATTGCTTCTGGTGTTTTGATTGTTGTATCAAAGTAAAACTTAGTAAATATTACAATTATTGATAAGCAAATACTAGCAAGTATATAAATAATGTTTTCTTTGATGATGTTTTTGTTGTATGCTTTTGTTTCAACTTCTGCTTCATCTATTATGGAAACTGAAACGTTTCTTACTTGGCTTATTCCAACAATTTCATTTTGAAATACTTCTGCGACTTGGTTTGCTATATCTTTAGCTAGGACATTATTTGTATCAGTCGCGGTAATTTTAATAATTTCAGTATTGTCTACTGATGTTACTGTTATTTTCTTTTTTAATTCTTCTTCGTTATAATCAAGTTGTAAATTTGTTATTACTTTTGATAATACACGATTACTTTTGATGATGATGCTATATGTATCGACAAGTGTTTTACTAAGCTGAATATCACTTTGACTGGTACTTCCATTGTTTGATGTTCCATTAATTAAGATTACAGTTGTATCACTTTGATACTTAGAATCTTTTAAAACTAATGAGTAAAAATTACCTGCTACTAAGAATGTTAGTAATATTAAGATAATTATTAAAATGTTATTTTTAAAATATTGCATTAATTCCTTTAAATTTATTTCTTCCATATAATTAAACCCCTCTTTTTTTATTTGCTCATATTTTACTACAAAAATCACTTTTTGTCAATATTTTCTATTTTCTTGGAATTTGGTATAAAAAAATATAAATTGTTTATATAATGTCTTTTTAATAAACTAATTTATATTTTAACTTTTATCTTACTCTTATATGGTTTTTGTTTGTCTTCACCATAGATAATTGGCAACCATTTTACTGTTATTTTATAAAATATTATACAAGTTATAATAGTTAGAAATGCTATTAAAAATGATGTAAGGATTTGGATATATATTGTTCCATGTTTTAATTGATTACTAATTATAGGGATTTTTGATTGGAAAATTATTAAAGGCATTTTATGCATTACTAAGATAGGAATTGTATGTTTGAAGGTTTTATTAACTTAAATAGAAATAAGTATCCTGTTGTTGTTAAAGACGCTGATACTATAAAGATTAAATAACTATTTACATAGTCATTATTCATACAACTTATTCTGCCATTGGCTAAGTGAACTATAAATCCTAGTATTAATAAAACTATTGGTGTTATAATTTTTTTTGTTTTGGTTTTTATATTTATTTTTCTTAGGAAGTTTCCTAAAAAATAGAAGTAAAGCATTACTAAAGCGGTTTCTAAGCAGTAAGGATATGGATAGTTGAGAAATTTATAGACTATGCCTCCTACTAAAAGGAATAAGAAACTTATTAATAATTCTTTGTTTTTTATTTGGAGTTTTTCTGTTTTAGTGGAAATTATTTTTCCTATTACTACGACTGAAAAGTAGCATGGTAAAAACCATAATGGTGAATTTTGGGAAAGGCCTTTACTGTGACCACTAGCATATAGAATATAAAAAACTGATTTAAATATATTATCAGGAATATATCTATTTGATCCAAGTGTTCCTTGGATATCTTGAGCAAATAAATAAAAAGGGATTAGAGATAATAAAGCAAATATATAGTATGGGATTAGAATTTTTTTAGCTTTTCTTTTAATATATGATTTAATTGATTCATCTTTGTTATTTTTAAATAAATATCCTGATATTAAAAAGAATAAAGGTACGTAAAAAGATGATAAATATCGTGATAGTTCTGATAATTTATCTGAGTAACCAATAGTATGCCCAAAGACGATTAAAAATATAGCAAAACCTTTTAAAGCATCAATCCACTCTATTCTCTTATTATTCATTTTGTACCTCTTTTTTATATCATATCATAGTTTGGTTTTTATTCCTAGTTGATTTTGGTTGATGTTTTGGAACAATATTTTTTATACAAGAATATAATACCATTGTAATAAGAAAGGAGAATTTGATGAAAAAGTATATTACTCCAATTGTTTGTTTTTTAATTGTTTTAGTTTGTTTTATTGGTTATAGTATTGAAAGTAGAAACGACAAAAATAATGAGCTTAGAAAAATTACTGTTGCTGAAGTTACTCATAGTGTTTTTTATGCTCCACAGTATGCTGCAATTAAAAATGGGTATTTTAAGGATGAAGGTTTAGATATTAATCTTATTTTAACTCCTGGTGCTGATAAGGTTATGGCTTCTGTTTTATCAGGAGATGCTGATATTGGGCTATCTGGAAGTGAGGCTACTATTTATATTTATAATAGTGGTGAAAAGGATTATATTAAAACATTTGCTCAACTTACAAGAAAAGATGGTTCATTTATTGTAGCTAGAGATAATATTAAAGATTTTAAGATTAGTGATTTAAAAGGAAAATATATTATTGGTGGCAGAAAAGGCGGCATGCCTTTAATGATGCTTGAATGGTCTTTAAAGGAGAATGGAATTGATCCTAATAAAGATGTAACTGTTGATACTAGTGTTGAATTTGCTTCAATGTCTAGTGCTTTTATAGGAGGTACTGGTGACTTTGTTGCTTTGTTTGAACCACTTGCTACACAGCTTGTAAATCAAGGATATGGATATAAAGTTGCTTCTTTAGGAGATTTTGGAGGGGTTGTCCCTTATACTGCTTATAATGCTAGAGTCTCTTTTATTGAAAAAAATAAAGATGTAATTGCAGGATTTAATAGGGCTGTTCAAAAAGGGCTTGAATTTGTAAATAATAGTTCTAGTGAAGAAATTGCTAAAACTATATTAGAATTTTTCCCTGATACTTCTTTAAAAGATTTAACTGCAGCAGTTGATAGTTATAAAAATAATGAAGCTTGGCCTACAACTACTAAGTTTACAAAGGAATCATTTGAACATTTACAAGAAATTATTGTTCGAGCTGGCGCTATAAAGAAGGATGAAATAACAAAATACGAAGATTTAGTTTATGAACCATAATATTTTAGAAATCAAAAACTTAGAAAAGAGATATCATGATTTAAAACAAGAGGTTGTTGCTTTAAAAGATATTTCTTTTTCTGTAAAAGATAAAGAGTTTATTTCTATAGTTGGGCCTTCTGGATGTGGAAAATCGACAATTTTGAGTATTTTAGCGGATATTATTCCTTATTCAAGTGGTGAAATTATTTTCAATAAAAAGAATCCTGTTATAGGTTATATGCTTCAACAAGATGCTTTGCTGCCTTGGAAGACTATTTATGAAAATTGTTTAATTGGTCTAAAGATTAAGAATAAAAATAAAATTAGTCTTGATGAGAAAAATTTTGTTTTGAATTTGTTAAAAAAATATGGTTTGGAAGAATTTAAAGACAATTATCCATGTAGTTTGTCTGGTGGAATGAGACAAAGAGTTCTATGAATATAGTGAAGACACTTATTACTTAATTTTCTTATTTTTCAAG
>CAZEAD010000021.1:7328-10444 GCA_964510115.1 uncultured Mycoplasma sp. | reverse complement strand
CAAGAGATAATTTTAAATTTTATTCAACTATTGGGATTCATCCATTATATATAAATTCACAAGATATTGATTCATTATATATATTAGCAGATAATGATAAAGTAATAGCTATTGGAGAGATTGGATTAGATAGTTCAGAGGATAATTTTTATGAGCAAAAAGAGTATTTGATTAAACAAATTATGATTGCTAATGAACTTCATTTACCAGTAGTCATACATTCTAATAATTCAAATAAATTGGTAATAGAAATATTTGAAAAATATGTTAAACCAAAATATGGTTGTGTTTTTCATTGCTTTCAACCTGATATAGATGATTTAAGATATTTAGTAAGAAATGATTACTACATCTCGTTTGCTGGGAGAATAACTTATAAGACTGCTAAAAAATCGATTGAAGTAATAAAATTCGTTCCCGACGATTTGTTTTTAGTAGAAACTGATAGTCCTTATATATCTCCTGAACCATATCATGGGGAGATAAATAGGTCAGCAAATATTAGTTTTGTTATAAAAAGGATTGCAGAAGTCAAAAAGATTAGTTATGAAGAAGTTGAAAGAGTAACTGAGCAAAATACAAAACGATTATTCAAAAAAATGTAATAGTGTTGTACGTCCTTCCTTAGGGTACTATTATTGTATATATCCGAATTTATGTAGTTCGGTTTTTAAATGCTTTTAAAAACCATGGTCAAAAAGTGTCGAAAAGTGACTGGATGTATTGATAATTATTTAAATCTTAAATATAATTATAGCTATAGAAAATAAAATCAAAAAACATTTATTTAAAATGTTTTAATTCGTGTTATAAGAAGGAAGATAATAAGATGAGTCAAAAAGATAATTATACTTTAAAAGAAATTATATTAGGATTGCGTAATGAGTATTTAATGCATCAACAACAATTGCAAGAACTAAAACAGTTTTGTGAAGCAGATCCTAAAAGGGTTGAAGATTTTTATTTTTGGGTATTTCAACCTGAGTAAAGTAATCCTATGTTATTTTGTGAATATTATCCAAAACAGAATGAGATTCAAAAACATATAACTGATTTTAGTAAAAAACAGGGATATTATATACATGGTCAAAATGAAGCACGTTTAGTAACAGATAATAATCAGTATTATTTTTTATATGATTGTAAAAAGTATCCTATTCATGTGAAATATGATTATGATATAAATGCAAAGTTTGTTAATTGTGCTCATTTTATTTTGAATTCTGAATTTACAAATGGTATACAATCTAGATATATAGAAAATAATTGTCTAGGTGTAAATGCTGCTCTTACAATTGATCATACTCTGTTTAGATTATATATTAGAGAAAAATATGGTAAACTACCTGTTTTTGTTATATTATATGATTCAAGGGAAGATGTTTTAGAGTTTCAATCAGTAGAAGAAAAAATTGATAAGGAATCATTAGGAGAAGCTTTAAATATTGCATTTCCAAGTGAAACATTAAATGATTATCATGTTAAAACAATTCTTAGTAGTGAAGAAAGAGAAAAAACTGTAGTTCTTGAGGAATTTGGTTTATGTAATGCAGCCAAGTTTGATATTCAACCTAATGAAAACCAATATGTTTTGCGTAGGGTTAGAAAATAGAGCTTTTGTATTTATACTATAATATACGAATATATGAACTCTTGTAGTTCATTTTTTATAGTAGAAAATAATTTAAAAATTAAATATGTATTGCTTAATAAAAGATAAGTTGTTAGAATAATAAGTAATTAAGGATGGTTAATTTTATGGAAAATAAAAAAGCAGAAGTAAGTAATATAATAGCACTATGTCATATAATAGATGATTTTGAAGAATTTGAAAAAAGATTAATGCCAATGATATCGGCTAATTATAACAGAAATTTTGTGTTTCAATTATTGGATATATCAAAAGGGAAATTTAAATTAGGTGCTAGAAAGGCTAAACAATTTTATAATGAAAATAAAGCAGTCATTGATACTATAAACAAATATTCAAATATAACTATGTTTATTAATGATAATTATAGTTGGTATGGGGTACCAAATGGAAGCTTACGATTTTTTTATAAATATATTTCAGATCATAAAGATAAAATAGGACAGATTTTAGAAGTGTTATACAAGTTAAGAGAATTAGGATTTTTGGATTTCGAATTTGATGAAAATGTAGATTTTACTAAGGAAATATATGGGATTTCTCCATCATTTAATAGAAACTTTGGTATTACCTATGTTGATAATGTAAAAGTGATACCTATTTATGTTAATTATATTGAGTATGGAACTACAGACTCTAATTATAGAATGGAATTAGACATTGTTGGTGAAGGATTTTCTCAATATGGGAAAAAGATAGTATTAAACAGTTTGCTATTTGATTCAAAAAAACTTCCTATTAGTATAGATAGGGAGCATATTTTTGAACATATTTTAAGATTAAAAAATGAACAAAAGGAACAATCTGCGATTATTAGAGATTCAGTTGATTTAAATATAAGTATTTCTGATTTGGAAAATCAATTGAATTCTATTGATAGTGTAGTTAATAGATTAGATAAAGCTAAAAATAAAGATGAAGTAATTGCAACATTAGGAAGTATTAGAGAAAATGTTGAAAAATTAAAATCTTTAGGTGCAGAATATGATAGTAGTATTTTAGAACAAGAACCTCTATTAACACAAGAAATTTTAGAAAGAGAAAGGGATTTGTGTTTAAAAAGAAGGATTTGGAGTAGATGTCATTATGATTAAATTGTAATTAATAAGGTAACATGGATTAATTGTTACTTTTTTCTTTGAGAAAATTATATAGTTTTATGTTATAATAAGCTTGCAGTAGTGATTGGATTATTCCTACTTTAACGAGTCGTTAAGGGACTATAATTATTGTGATGATTTAATAGTAATATTCCAATGGACTAAACTACACGTTGTGTAGGCGCTTCGTTGTACTTCGCTTAAAGTCCATTTCCATATTACGATATCATTAGTACTGCGTTTTATAAGAGGTAGCAAAGATGTGGAAATACATAGGTACTAAAGAATGTAATGAATTTTTGCTATCTCTTAATTTATTTGATTGTAAAGATAAAAACAAGTATATAAAAACTCTTTATTCTATT
>CAZEAD010000021.1:0-7318 GCA_964510115.1 uncultured Mycoplasma sp. | reverse complement strand
GCGTTACGCTTCACTTCACTTATGTCCATTTCCATATTACGATATTTATTAGTACTGCAAGGAGGTAGTAAAAGTGTGGAAGTATACTGGAACTAAAGAATGCAATGAATTTTTACTATCTCTTAATTTATTTGATTGTAAAGATAAAAACAAGTATATAAAAACTATTTATTCTATTACTAATAATATAGAAGCAAATTACAAAATATATAAAATAAAAAAGAATAATGGTAAATATAGAACTATATATGAACCAAATCCATTATTAAAATCTATTCAAAGAAGTATTTTAACAAATATACTTAATAATAAATCTATATCTAAATATGCTAAAGCATATCATAAGGGTATTTCATTATTAGACAATGCGTTTCCTCATATAAAAAAAGAATTAATTTTAAAGTTAGATATAAAAGATTTTTTTGAAAATATATCTTTTTTAGATATTTATAACTCATGTTTTTCTATTGAATATTTTCCTGAATCTGTAGGTATGGTGTTAACATATTTATGTACATATAATGATCATTTAACTCAAGGTTCTCCAACAGCGGCATATATTTCTAATCTTGTTATGAAAGATTTTGATGAAGAAATAGGTGCTTGGTGTGATCTTAATCATGTTACTTATACTAGATATTCTGATGATATGACTTTTTCTGGAGTTTTAAATCCTAGTGAAATAATAATTAAAGTTAGAAAATTGTTATGTAAATTAGGATTAGAACTTAATAATAGTAAAATACATGTAGTAGCTAAAAATTCTAGTCAACATGTTACAGGAATTGTGGTTAATGAAAAAGCACAGGTATGTTTGAAATATCGTAAAGAAATAAGAAAAGAAGTATATTACATAAATAAATTTGGATTATATTCTCATTTAAAACATATTAATATGAGTATTGATTCTCAAAAATATATAAGAAAATTGTATGGAAAGATATTATATGTTTTACAAATTGATAAATATAATAAAGAATTTTTGAAATATAAAGAAATAATTAAAAAAATTGTTTTGAGATAAAGTTATTTTAATAAATTTTGATAATAAAAAGTCTTTTTGAATATTATATAATTTATATGGATAAGACATAAATTTTTTGTATATAATATTCTTGAAGACTTTTAATAATATGGATAATAGTATTGTGGATATTGGTATGGATAAGGGTATGGCCTTGGATATGGTCTTATGCCTCCGGTTAATAATGGAGCGCTTAAGAATCCTAAAGCAAATGGAAGAACGAATCCTCCTCCAAAACGATTGTTTTGATTCATTGGAGGTCTTGGACGTGGTGGTCTTCCGGGATTAGGACCAGGTCTGTTCATGTTTCTAGTTTCGTTTTGATTGTAATATGGATTGACATATTCATTTGCTGGTGTAAAATTATAGTATTGTTGCATGATATTACTCCTTTCTAGTAATAATTTATGCGAATAAAAAGGATAGGTGAAAGTTATGGAAAAAATAAAAAAATTAGCTAAAACAATAGTAGATTATTCTATAGACGTTCAAAAGGGTGAGAATGTTTTAATTAGTGCTGATGATATTTGTGCTAAACCTTTGATTAAGGAATTGATCATTGAGATAAAGGAACGTTTAGGAAATCCTTTTGTGGTTATTACTGATCAGGAAATAGAACGATTGCTTTTAAATAGTACTACTGATAGTAGGATTGAAGTTTTGAAAAAAAATGAAGAGTTTAACGTTGATAATTACCAAAGTTTTATTCGTATTCGTTGTAATATTAATGATTATATGAATCGTGATGTTCCATCAGATACTATTAATGCAATTAATAAATCTTTAGAAAAATCACATGATATTAGAGTTAATGAGCGAAAGTGGGTTCTTTTAAATTATCCTACTAGTTTAGATGCTTATAAGTCTTTTATGAGTAATGATGATTTTTATTCTTTTGCGATGGATGTTATGTGTTTGAATTACAAGGGTATGGCTCGTGATATTGAACCTCTTAAAAAGCTTATGGAAAAGACTGATAAAGTAAGGCTTACTGGAGAGGGGACTGATATTTCTTTTTCAATTAAAGATATGCCTATTATTCCTTGTTGTGGAACTATGAATATTCCTGATGGAGAGATATTTTGTGGACCTGTTAGAGACTCTGTTAATGGTGTTATTCGTTATAATACTCCAAGTCCATATAGAGGTAATGTTTTTCATGGAGTCACTTTGACTTTTAATAATGGCAAAATTACTAAAGCTGTTTGTGATGAAGAAAATTTAAATTCTAAATTGAATGAAATATTTGAAAGTGATGATGGTGCTAAGTATGTTGGAGAGTTTTCAATTGGGCTCAATCCACTTATTAGAGAACCAATGGGAGATATTTTGTTTGATGAAAAGATAATAGGAAGTATACATTTTACACCTGGTGCTGCTTATAAAGAAAGTTATAATGGTAATGACTCTATAATTCATTGGGATATGGTTTTGATCCAAAGAGAGGATTATGGCGGAGGGGATATTTATTTTGATGATGTTTTGATTCGTCATAATGGAGAATTTGTTTTAGAGGAGTTAAAGCATTTAAATTATAGATAATTTTTTAATTATCTTTTTTTTGGAAAGATGTTTGTCTTGACATAATTGAAAATTAAAATTAAACTAGAGTTAGTGTTAGAGATTTATATTTTTAACATAAGAATGGAGGAATATATGGATGATGTATTATTCTCCATTATGTTGATCATACTTGGTCTTGCAATTGGTGTTGTATTGGTATTGGTTATTAATCATTTAAGATTAAAAAATACTGCATCTACGATTGCAGATATGATAGAAAAGGCACGTAAAGATGGTGAAAAATCAAAAAGGGATTTGATTCTTGAGGCAAAAGAGGAATCATATCGAATTAAGAATGAAGTTGAACGTGAGGTTAAGGAAAAGAAAAACGAGATTAAAGATACAGAAGAACGTTTGATTCAACGTGAAAAAAACATGGATAAACGTGATGAGACTTTTCAACGTAGGGAGCAAATGTTAGATGAACGTGAAGATAAATTACAAGAAAAGATAGTAAAACTTCAAAATGATCAAGCAGAAATGGAGCGATTAAAAGAACAGGAATTAGAAGAACTTGCTAAAATTGGAAATCTTAATAAAGAACAAGCTAAGAATATGATTATGCAGAGGGTTGAGGAGAATATTTCAACAGAAATAGCTGCTTATGTTAAAGAAAGAGAAGAAGAGGCAAAATTAGAAAGTGATAAGAAAGCTAAAAACATGTTGATTCTTTCAATGCAAAAGTTTGCTTCTGAAGTTGTTAATGAACAAACAGTTTCAACTATAGCGTTACCTAATAATGAGATGAAAGGTCGAATTATTGGTCGTGAGGGAAGAAATATTCGAACAATTGAAGCGATTACTGGTGTTGATCTTATTATTGATGATACTCCAGAAGCTGTTGTTTTGTCTAGTTTTGATCCTTTAAGACGTGAAATAGCTAGGGTTACTTTGGAAACTTTGCTGAAGGATGGACGTGTTCATCCGACTAGGATTGAGGAGCTTTATGATAAAGTAGTTCGTGATATGAAGGATAAAATTTTGGAATATGGTAATAATGCATTGTTTGAGTTAGGGCTTGCTAAAATGGATACTGGTCTTTTGGAGATTGTTGGTAAGTTACATTTTAGAACTAGTTATGGACAAAATGCATTGGTTCACTCTTTAGAAGTTGCACATCTTGCGGGAATTATGGCAGCAGAAATTGGAGAGAATGTCAATCTTGCAAAGCGAGCTGGACTTTTACATGATATTGGTAAAGCGATTGATCATGAGGTCGAAGGAAGTCATGTAGATATTGGTATTGATATTGCTAAAAAATATCATGAAAGTGATGTGGTTATTAATTCTATTGCTTCGCATCATGGAGATACAGAGGCTAATTCAATTATAGCTATGTTAGTTGCTATTGCAGATAGTCTTTCGGCTTCAAGGCCTGGAGCTAGAAGTGATTCTTTGGAAAATTATATTAAGAGATTGGAACAGCTTGAAAGTATGACAGTAGGAATTAAGGGTATTGACAAGGCTTATGCTTTACAAGCTGGTAGAGAACTTAGAGTTTTGGTTAAACCAGAGGAAGTTGATGATTTAACATCACATAAGATTGCACGTGATATTAAAGAAAAAATAGAAAAAGAAATGCAATATCCTGGAACAATTAAAGTTACAGTTATTCGTGAAGCAAGATATCAGGAAGAGGCAAAATAGACTAAAGTTGATTTAAAAAACTTTTGTTTTTTTTCTGTTATGTTATAATAGTAATGGATGTGGTGAGTATGAAAAAGGTAATATTGATTGATGGAAATAATCTTCTTTTTAGAAGTTATTATGCGACTGCTTATAATGGAAATTTGTTACGCAATTCTAAAGGATTTCCTACGAATGGTTTGTATGGTTTTATTAATATGTTAAATAAAATTATTCATGAGATGAATCCTGAATATATGATGATTGCGTTTGATAAAGGCAAGACTTTTCGTCATGTAAAATATGAGAATTATAAAGGTGGTAGAAAGGAAACACCAATGGAATTAAAACAGCAGTTTCCAGTTGCTAAAGAGATTGCTCGTGCTATGGGAATACCTTGTTTTGAAATTGATAATTATGAAGCTGATGATATTATAGGTACTTTTGCAAAAGAGGTGGATTCTAATCTTGATTTTATAGCTACTATTGTAAGTAGTGATAAAGATTTGTTACAATTAATTTCTGATGATGTGGACGTTAAACTTTTAAAAACGAATGATTATGTAATGATGAATAAAGAAACTTTTTTTGAACATTATGGAATAACTCCTGATAAAATGATTGATCTTAAAGGACTTATGGGTGATAGTAGTGATAATATTCCAGGAGTAAGAGGTATTGGAGAAAAAACAGCTTTGATGTTATTACAAAAATATGGTACTTTAGAAGGAGTATATGAAAATATTGAAGATATTTCTTTAAAAACAAGAGAAAAGTTGTTAAATGATAAGGAACAAGCCTTTTTTTCAAGAGAGCTTGCTACTATATATAAAGAAGTTCCTATTGATAAAGATTTAGAAAAGATTGCTTATAGTGGAATTAAAGATAGTTATGTTGAACTTTTAAAAGAGTATGAGTTCTTTTCAATAATTAATAAATTGGAAGTTAAAGAAAAAAAGGTTGAAGAAATAGAGTTTCAATATATTACTGATTTAGATTCTATTCCAGATGTTGATTATGCAATGTATTTAGAATGTGCTGGTAATTATCATGATAAAAATGTTTTAGGACTAGCACTTTACCATGAAAGTGGGGCTTATTTTTTAGAAGGTAAGTACTTAAAAAATTGTAATTTTTTTAAATCATCTACTAAGAAATCTACTTATGATCTTAAGAAGCTTATAGTTATTTTAAAATATTTACAAATTGATTATATAGAAAATTTTGATGATATGGAGTTAATAGCTTATTTATTGAATTTTAGTATAAAAGATGATTTGTCATATTTTATGAATATTACTGGTGAAGAAGTTTTATCTGTTGAGGCTATTTTAAAAGACAAAAATTGGTCTGTTGCTACGTTAGCTAGTAATGCTTTAAAAAAAGCTAAATTTATTTATAATAATAAAGATACTTTTTTGAAGAGATTGAATAATTTAGAAAGTGATTTGTATTATAATATGGATTTACCTCTTACATATATTCTTGCAGATATGGAGTATACTGGGGTATTAATTGATAAATCTGTCTTACTTGGTATGAAAGAGGAAATAGCTGCAAGGATTGCTTCTTTAACTGAAGAAATATATATGTATGCTGGAGTGGAATTTAATATTCAGTCACCAAAACAATTAGCTAAAGTGTTGTTTGAAGATTTGAAAATTCCTTATCCTAAAAGAGGAAAGATAGTTAGTTATTCTACTAGTAGTGATATACTTGGTAAGCTTTTGGAGTATCCAATTGTAGTAGATATTTTAGAATATCGTACGATGTCTAAGTTATATAGTAATTATATTGTGGGACTTTTGGATGTTATTAGGGATGATGGTAGAATTCATACGACATTTACTCAGACTCTTACTAGAACTGGTAGATTATCTTCAATTAATCCTAATTTACAGAATATTCCTGCTCGTGAGGAATATGGAAGAATGGTTAGAAAGGCATTTGTGGCTGGTAAAGATTCAGTTATTATTTCAAGTGATTATTCGCAAATTGAATTAAGAATTTTTGCACATATGTCTCAAGCTCCTAATTTGGTTAAGGCTTTTAATGAAGGAATGGATATTCATACAAAAACTGCTATGGATATATATAATGTTAAAAGTGATGAAGTTACTAGTATTATGCGTCGTAATGCGAAGGCAGTTAATTTTGGAATATTATATGGTATAAGTGGTTTTGGATTATCAGAAGATCTTGGAATAAGTGTCAAAGAAGCAAAGAAGTTTATTGAAAATTATTTAAATACTTATCCGGGAATTAAAAATTATATGAATTCTTTGGTTGATGAAGCTAAAAAGAATGGTTATGTTAAAACTTTATTTGGGAGAAAGAGAATTATTGAAGAATTAAAAAGTAATAATTTTATGGTTATGATGCAAGGAGAGAGAATGGCTCTTAATACACCAATTCAAGGGACTGGTGCGGACATTTTAAAGAAAGCTATGATTTTGATAGATAAAGAATTTAAAAGACGAGGTATTAAGTCTAAAATGATAATTCAGGTTCATGATGAGTTATTGTTTGATTGCTTGAAATCAGAGTATGAAGATGTTAAAAAAATTGTTCATGATGTAATGGAGGATGCATATAAGTTAAATGTGCCATTAAAGGTGGATATTAATGCCGGAGATAATTGGTATCAAGCTAAATAAACAAAATTAGTAAAAAATATTTTGCAATTTAGGAAATATCTGATATAATACTTATGGAAATGAGGAGGGATAGTATGGCAAAGGTAGGAAATAGACAAGAAAAAACACTTACTTGTACTGTTTGCAAAAGTCAAAATTATCGTACACAAAAGAATGTTAAGAATACAACAGATCGTTTGGAATTAAATAAATTTTGTCCAAAGTGTGGCAAACATACTGCACATAAGGAAGAAAAATAGTAAGTAGGTGAGATAATGATAAATGTTAATGATTTAAAAACTGGAATAACAATTAAAGTTGATGGAAATATTTATACAGTTTTGGAATTTCAACATGTAAAACCAGGTAAGGGAGCAGCTTTTGTTCGTACTAAATTAAAAAATCTTAGAACTGGTGCTACAATTGAAATTACTTTTAATTCTGCAACTAAAGTAGAGACTGCAAGAAT
>CAZEAD010000020.1:0-10642 GCA_964510115.1 uncultured Mycoplasma sp. | reverse complement strand
TACTCGCCGTCGCGATGGCGGCCTTTGGGAAAGCACCACCTGCACACCAGCTGCAGCGCCCCTCTGAAAGGCTCGTCAGGGCGGTGGCCGGCAAGGTGACTCAGAAGCTTTGCCCGCGCATCCCGCAGCCTCGCCGGCTCATAGAAAACCGGCCGTCCGGCGTTCACCTGCACCTGCCGCTCCTGCGCCGTCACAGCAGGCGGCTCCATGCTCATGAAAAATTCAGTCAAACCCACAAGTTCATATTTCATCACGATTTACTTTCTCCTTTCCACTTTTTCGCGCGATTTGTACTGGGCGGGTACTCCTCCCGTGTGTGGGGCACCCCTTGGCCCCACACGTTAGGGTGGGTACCCGTACAGAGGGCTTGCCCGGCGTAGTATTTATACGTAGTATAAGGGTGCCGGGCAGGCAAGTGCCCGATGCCCGTTTTCCTAGTCGCGGGCAAATGCCCGGCATTGATTTTCTCCAGTCGCGGGCAAGTGCCTGCCCGGTTAATTTTCCAGTGCCGGGCAAACCTTTCCGGTACTTTTATCGATGGTATACCCTATCGATTTGAGAGAGTTGCGCACCGTCTTTTCAGCCGGGCCGCTCTCGCCGACTGCTTCGGCACACTGCTGAAGCTCCTCGTAAAGCTCGTGCACCGTCGGATATTCGCCGCCGTGAGCAAACCGGAAGCTCTCAATGGCCATGCTGTACTTCTCAGCCTTGCCGCTCCGCTGCTTTTCGGCCTGCTTTTTTCTGGCTTCCCTGGCCTTCATAAACAGCGGCATCTCTGCATCCGGGTCGACATCAGCGAGCAGGCCGCTGCCATCCAGCTTATGGATGGGGTAATCAAACCAGAGGTTGAGATCAGGAAAAGAGGGAAACTCCCTGAGCGTTCCGGCCACCCGCCAGGCTGTCTGCGCCTTCAGCGCCTTCTTTGCCTCGTCGATCTCGGCCTCCGTCACCGGGCAGAGGTCGGGCAGCAGCCTTCTCAGCGCCTTCAGCATCGCCGGCCCGGAGAGCCTGTCGTCGTCGCCCAGCTCATCTTCCATATGGCGGCTTTGCAGCGCGCTCAGGCAGATTTTCGCCGTCAGCTTATCGCAGCGCTGCTTCAGCAGTGCTTCGCTGACCGGCAGCTCAACCAAATCCAAGAGCGCATCGGGGTCGCGGGCAAAAACGCCGGAGCCTGACGCCCTATCCATCGAGCGCTTGCCGCCCTGTGCGCCTTTTGAGTGGTGGTGACAATAAATCACGGCGCAGCCCAGCTCGGCGCAGACTTTGTCAAACTGATTACAAAATTTTGCCATCTGGTCGGCGGAATTTTCGTCGCCGGTGATGACCTTGTAAATGGGGTCGATGATGATGGCGAGATAGCCCTTCTTCGCGGCGCGGCGGATCAGCTTCGGCGCCAGCCTGTCCATCGGCACCGCCCGCCCCCGCAGGTTCCAGATGTCGATCAGCTGAAGATTGTTGGGCGGCAGCCCCAGCGCCTCGTAAACGTCCTTGAAACGGTGCAGGCAGCTGGCACGGTCCAGCTCCAGGTTGACGTATAAAACCCGCCCCTGCGCGCAGGAAAGCCCCAGCCAGCGCCTACCCTCGGCGATGGCGATGCAGAGCTGAATCAGCGCAAAAGATTTGCCGGCCTTCGACGGCCCCGCCAACAGCATCTTGTGCCCCTGACGCAGCACCCCCTCAATCAGTGGTGGTGACAGTTCGGGGAGATTGTCGAAGCTGACCGTTTCCAGCTCCGGCAGGTCGTCGTCGCGTTCGAGTATCCATTCCTGCCACTCGGCAAAGCTTTTCCTGCCCAGATTGACGCCGAGCAGGAGCTGCTTTCTGCCCTTTCTGGTCACGCCGGGCATCCGGCTGAGCCTTGACGGGTTGCGGTTTTGGGTGTCGATTTCCAGCCCGTTTTTCTGGCAGATTTTATAGAGAAAATCCACTCGCTGCCGATACTCAGCATAATCAGCGGCGTCGATCCGCACAATCGCGTGCAGGCTCTTGCCGCCGGAGTGAACGAGCGCCGCCGCCGGCAGCTCCAGCTGCTGAATGATGGCCTGCTGCTGTTCAATCGGCAGGCTGTCCGACTCGACCAGCGCGTAGCGGAAGTCGGTGACGTTTTCGTTTTTGATGCCCCGGCCGTCCAGCGGGTTGAAGCGGATCCAGGCGCCGGCTTCGGGGTTGTAGTCCCCCAGCACCGCGCCGACATCGCCGCCGCATTTTGACAGCGCCTCGATCAGCTGCCCAGCTGTTCGGTCATAGCAGCCCTTGGTAGGCAAAAATCGCCCATCCTTTTCGTAGCTGCGTGTCACATATCCGACCGTTTCTGACGCCTCAAAAAGCGTCTCTAAGTAGGTGATTAGCTGGCGCTCTGGCTGTTCAGCCACTGGCTGCCAATCGTTAAACTGCTCAGTTGCCGGCTCTGCCCCATTTTTTCCAGCTGCACCTCTCCCGCCTATTTCATCGCTCCAGCCCAATTCACGCCCGCCAGGTCGTTTCGGTTGATAACCGTCCGGCTGCCAGCCTCTGGAACGCGCGAGAGAAACAATGGTACCTGCTGTCACTGGTTTGTCTGAACCGGCAAAGGTTTCCCATTTTCGGGCGCATTCGCCCGGATGATAACGTTTCGGGTCGCCCGCCGACCAGGCCTCCCAGTCGGCCGCAGCGTACCCTTCCTCCTTAAGCGCCATCCCAACTGAGAGCCATTCCTGATAGGATAAGGATGCCGGCGGGAGCGCTTCTAATATGTCCAATAAATCTGTTTTTTCCACAGCTTAGTCCTCCCTGCTGGGGTCATAAACTGTCGGGTCGACGCCGGGCGGCAGCCTGTCCCAGCCAAGGGCGGCGATGCGGCTGATCATCCGGTTTGCGGCCTCAAACTGCCAAGTGCCGACGTTGCGGAATCCCTTGCGCTCCAAAAGCCTGATCTGCCGCGGGGTAGACAATCCCTCCGCCCGGCGCTTTTGAAGCCTGTCCAGCAGCATCGCCGCCTTGCCGGCGCTCTCGACCTCATCCGGGAAAATGCCCATCTTTTCCAGCTGCGTCCGCTGGGCCGCTGAGGCCGGGTTCATCTCCCAGCCGAATGCCGGCACATAGCCGGACAGATCCTCGGCGCCGATGCTCATCTCAAACTGCAGCGGATCGACAAGCTTGCGCTTCCTCGCCTTCATCTCGGCGAGCGTCTTCGCCAGCGCTTCCTCACGCGCCGCCACAACGTCTTCCGACGCCTGCTTCTCGGCGGCTTCGATGTCGACCGGCACCGTCGATTTTTCGAGCGCCTCGGTCATCTTTTCGGCCACCTCCGGCGACTGACAAATCAGGCAGGCGGGCCGGCAAAGCTCGTGACGCCCGGTGTGCCACAAAAAATCCAAGAGCAGCAGCTCCTGCTTGCCGGTTTCCGGCGAAAGCCGGGTACCTCGGCCGACCATCTGGCAGTAAAGGCTCCGGACTTTCGTCGGTCTGAGCACGACAATGCAGTCGACGCTCGGACAGTCCCAGCCCTCAGTCAGCAGCATCGAGTTGCAGAGCACGTCATACTCGCCGGCGTCAAATGCGGCGAGAATTTCCGCACGGTTTTCGCTGCTGCCGTTGACTTCGGCGGCGCGGAAGCCCTCGCTCTGGAGAATCCCGCAAAACTTTTGACTGGTCTTGACAAGCGGCAGAAAGACGACGGTTTTGCGGTTTTGGCAGTAATGTTTCATCTCGGCGGCAATCTGGTAAAGATAAGGGTCAAGCGCCGTGTCCAGGTCGCCCGACTTAAAGTCGCCGGCCTGGGTGCCGACGCCTGACAGGTCGAGCTTCAGCGGGATCGTCGCCGCCTTGATCGGGCAGAGAAAGCCCTCGCGGATCGCCTGCGGCAGGCTGTACTCGTAGGCCAGGCTCTCGAAAAACTCGCCCAGATTCCGCATATCGCCGCGGTCGGGGGTGGCCGTCACCCCCAGCACATTGGCGTCGGCAAAGTGAGAGAGGACTCGCTGGTAGCTGTCGGAGAGGGCGTGGTGTGCTTCGTCGACGATAATTGTACCGAAATAGTCGCCCGAAAACTGTGCCAGCCGCCTCTCGTTCATCATCGTCTGCACGCTGCCGACCGTCACCCTGTACCAGCTGCCCAGCGAGCTTTCCTCGGCCTTTTCGACAGCACTTCCAAGCCCTGTCACGGCGCGAAGCTTGTCGGCGGCCTGGGTGAGCAACTCGCCGCGGTGGGCGAGAATCAGCACCCGTTCGCCTGCCCGCACCCGGTCCTCGGCGATTTTCGCGAAAACGACCGTTTTGCCGGTGCCAGTCGGCAGCACCAGCAGGGTCTTGCTGACCCCTTTTGCCCACTCGGCCTGCACCGCTTCTCTGGCCGCCTGCTGATATGGCCGCAGTTTCATCAGAACTGCCCTGCCTGCCAGCCGGCGGCTTTCGGCTGAGCGTCAGCTGGCGGTTCTATAAAGGATTTCACGCGGTTGCTTTCGCGTTCCTGGCCGTCGCGGCCTGTCCAGGTTTCAACGGAAAGCTGGCAGCGGCCCTTTGCCCCGACAACCTTCCGCCAGTCCATCGCCAGCTTTTCGCCGCGTCTGCGCTGGCCGATCGCGGTGAAAAAGGCACAGAGCAAGCCTTCGGTTTTGGTGTGCAGGAAAAGCGAATGGTAGACAGTTGTCCTGCCCAGCGCCCCGCCGTCGATTAACAGCGTCAGCTCGGCCTGATTGCAGGGCGGCAGCTTCGCAGAGCCGGCAAAGCGTTTGCGCTCGAAATTTATCACCTCAAACGGATACTCGCCCTCCGGCAGCAGCGTATAGCTTGGGCCGTCGTTCTCTATTACGTCGCCCCAGTCGTATTCACGGTCAATACTCATGATGTCCTCCTTATTTTTCAAGAACAACCGTTCCTTTGTCTAGCCTAATAAGATACACCAAAAATTCGTGCGTGTCAAGATTTATCGGCAAAATTGTCTAAATAATCGGATTTTCTCTGGCAATCATATCAAAAACCTGATTCCAAGCCCCAATCAGCACGCCCTCGACAAAGTCGGGCGGGTAGTCTGCAACCGGCATATCCTCCGGAAAATAGCCCTTCTGCGACACCGCCCAGCGGATCTCCTCCTCGGTGACGTGCCCAGCGACCATCAGCGACTGCAGCCGTTTGGGAATCTGCGGGTCAAGGTGCAGATCGTCGGCGTCATCTGTGTCCACTGGCTCTATAGCCGGCTGCGCCTTCTCGGCGTCAACGCGGAAATCTTCTGCCGGCGTGAGTGAGGGCGTCGGCTGAACCGGCGGCTGAATAATCTGGGGCGCTTCATTCGGACTATTCTCCAGCAGCGCCGTCAGCAGCTCTTGCCAGTCCGCAAGCGGCATCTCCTCCGGCAGGCCGTGGCGGTTTTTGCCGTCCCAGCAGGGGTGGTGGCTGGTGTAGATGACCCGGCTACCGCCCTGGGCCTTGACCTTGCCGCTGTCAGTATGTACAGTCAGGGTTTTGTAGTTGAGGAACAGCACCGCGTCTGCCCATTCCTTGACCAGCGGCGCGGTCTTTTTGCCCAGCTTCATCTCCCAGCGGTCGTACTGGCCGGCCTCCTCCGGCAGCTCAAACTTGCGCATATAGGCGTGGGCCGTCAACACCACATGGATGCCCCTTTCGGATATCTCTGTCAAAAGGTTTAACAGTTTGCCGAACTCCTCTGCCAGATAGACGTAGCCCTTGCCGTAGCCGAAATCCTCGATGCCGTTCTTCTTCGCCTTGGCGCAAATCGCCTCGCTGCAGAGCCGCTCCGCCCAGTCGGCCGTGTCGATGATCAGCGTCCGGCAGAGCTGCGGGTTGTCGGCGATGTACTTTGCCTGCGCCATCAGCATCGCAAAGCTTTCCGGCCTGTCCATCCGCCGCACGTCTAAGCGCGCCGTGCTCCCCTCGGTGTCGATGAACAGCGGGTTCGGGAACCGCGACGCCAGCGTCGACTTGCCGATGCCCTCTGGCCCGTAGAGAACGATTCTTTGCGCTTTCGGGATGATCCCACTCGTTATGTTCATTTAAAACTCCCCTGCCTTCCATGTTTTTGGCGCCCCCAAACCGCCATTTTCCGGCGGCGTGTCAGCTCCCATCACGGCGCCTTCCTCAATAATGACGCTGCACTCGCTCCCGATACTGACGCGGGTGGCGATGGCCTGCAGGCCCTGCTGCTCCAGCCAGCTGCCGAAGTCCCGCAGCGTGTCAAGATCCATCTGTTCCAGCTTGTCCAGCAGGACAAAGCCGCAGTTCGGGTTGAGCCGCTGAATAATCGCCGTCCCCACCCGCAGCTGGTCGGCGCCGGACATACAGTCCCAGCGCGCCCCGCCATAGACAAGCTCGCCTTCCTCCACCGACAGCCCCGGCAGCGGCATCTCCGCTCCCGACAGCAGCTCCCGGCGGGCGGTGCGCACCCTTTCCAGCTCGCGGGTCAGCGCGTCGTACTGGTCGCGATAATGGGCGGCCTCTTCCTCAGCCTGCTGGCGGGAAAGGTTCGCCCGCACCTGAAAGTTGGTCTGGTCAATCTGTTCGATATTCTTTTCCAGCTCCGCCGTCGATTCGTCATGCAAAAAGGCGGCGCTCTTGCGGGCTGTTTCCAGGTCAGCTAACACTGCGGTCAGCTCACGGTTCAGCTCGCCAATCTTCTGCTGCAGCGCTCCGGCTTGCTGCTCCAGCGCCGCTGCCTGCTGACGTTTGCGCTGGTTCTCGGCGTTGCGGGCGAGAATGTCCTGCTGCTGACGCAGCAGTTCCGATGCCGAAACCGGCTGCTCCGGCACGTTGGGGTAAAAGGGCAGCTCTTTGGCATACTTGGCCTTCTGATCGGCGATCCTGCCCACCGTCAGCCGTTCCTGATAGAGCTGCTGCTCCTTCTGGTCAAAGGCCCGCAGCTCATCGCCGACGCCGATGATTTTCAAGAGCGTTTCGGCCTTTTCCTTGCCCGACGCCGACAAAAACCGCGGCAGGTCAAGCGCTAGCTGCTCAATAAATTCGTTTAAGAGCTGCTGGCCGCCCTTTTGACCGGACGGATCAGTGACCGTCAGCGCGCTGTTTTTGCCCTTGCGCTCCACAACGATGCCGTTGGAGAGCGTCACTTTCAGCGACGGCGGAACAACCGAGCCTTCCCTCGCCGGACTGCTGGGGCGGTAGCGCTCGCCGCCCAGCGCCCAGGCGATGCTGTCCAGCACCGAGGTTTTGCCCTGGCCGTTGCGACCGCCGATGATGGTCAGGCCGTTTTCGGTCGGCGTCAGGTGAAAAGCCTTGATGCGCTTGACGTTTTCAAGCTGCAGCTCACTAATTTTGACCATGGTCATCGCTCCTTTCCTACCGGCAGCGTAAAGCTGACCGAAAGCACGCCGTCGGCTATCTCAGCCTGATAACAATACTCGTCTGCATCCAAACAGCCGGCGCCGATCTGCGCCCAGAAAAGGTGGTTGATATCGAAAAGCAGCTCAAGAGGGCTGTATCCCGCTGCAGGTTTAGACGCCGCAGGTTTTTCGGCCGGCTTTTCGGCCTGCTGGGCCGCCTGCTGTTCAATATCTTCGCACATAGGTGCTGCCGAAAAATCGCTCGGCATACTTTCTGTGGACAGCTCCACGGCCTCAGTGACCGGTTCCGTGAGCTTCTCGCCGGTGACGGGATCGACTTTGTAGCTGGTCACGAGGCTGGAGCTGCCGGCTGGCTGCTCGGCCGGCCTTTTGGCAGGCAGCTGGACGCCGTACTGGTTGGCCCAACCCCGCCAGTTGGCCGTGATAGTCGCGGCGAGGATCCCGGTATCTTTGGCAACGTCAGCAGTTGACCAGCCCTGCGCTTTCAGGTGTGCGGCGCGTTTTTTCTGCTCTTCAGGGAGCGTCGTCTTAAATGCCATGCCCGAGCACCTCCTTTGCGCTCAACTCCAGCGGGCCGAAAAGCTCGGTCAGCTTCTGATAGGTAGCCTTCAACTCAGCTTTTGTGGGCTTGCCCCGCACTGCCTGCATCAGAGCGTTGAAGTCGTTTGGCGACAAATCCAGCAGGCTGACTCCGCCGCCAAAGTCGTACTGGTACTCAATAAGCCGCTCTGGGTCGTCTTCGACGCAGCCGGCAATTTTCTGAAGGTCATAGCAAAGGCTGTAGGAAACCCAGCCCTTGCTCAGGATGATTTTATCGTTTTCGATTTTCATGTCTTCCTCCTTGACATTTCCACAATCTCGTGGTATATTAATGGTGTGATGTTTCCTTTGCGCCTGATGGGATGGCAGTCCCGCAGGCGCTTTTTCTTTTAGCATTCCTGATGCTCAAACTCCTTGCAGGGCAGGGCAAGCGGGCCGCGCTGCTCCTCATGAAATAAACAGTAGCCTTTATTGGTCGGCGTCCATGCCCTCCAGTCCAGTAATACTGCTCATACCAGATGCAGTTCAGGCAGACACTTTCGCTGCCGTTTATGGTCACGCTGCGGCACTTCCGGTGCCGGCGGACAAATTCCACTTTTTCTGCTTGGGTCATAGCGATCCCTCCTTTTCTGCTTTGGCAAACCTATCGAAATCGATAGGTTTAACATTTGCGGCAAACTGGTCGATATCGACCAGTTTAGCGATCCGCCCCCAGACCGCCCAGACAATGTAGGCAACTCCCCAGAAGGCGAAGCCTGCCAGCGCATTGAGGGCTTGTCCGGTAATGCTCCCGGCCTCGCTGGCGAGGACAATAACCCCCGCCAGCCCTAAGAGAGCCGTTACCGCTTCCTTTGCTTTTTCCATCCTGCCGCCTCCTTAGTGCTGCGCTTCGGCGGCGGCTTTAGCAGCGGCTTCGGCGAACCTGCCTACTGGCTTAGGCGGCTCGCTGTCCAGCTCCACCGTACACCCCAGTTCCCGCGAGAGCTGTTCGCACTGAAAGCGGGCGTCCTTATAAAGTACCATGTCCTTCATGTACTGGAACTCCTCCGGCGTCAGGTCATCGACGTTGACGTATTCGCCGCTGTGACCGTGAAGGTACACGAACTGGCGGACGGTTGCGACGGGTCTTTTTCTTGCCATAATATCACCTCATGTTATTGTATATGTGTGGGTTTTGTCCATTTTCCGGGTTGGCCATTTATTTGGGCAGCACTTTCATCTGGAAGCGCGGGCAGCCAGGCTGTCCTGGATACCGGTGCCGGGTTCGCGGGTAAACGCAATGACCGCAGTTGCATGGGATATAGGCATTGTTTTCGTCCGGCACATAGTGCAGACGATAGTACCTGCAGTTGACGCAGATTTCCTCGTTAGATAGGATGTGGAACATCGACTTTTCCTCCTTTTTGTGGTATGATGGAAGGGAATATACCCTGTCCATCTATACAAGGTACTATTTGTACCCTGTCCATCTCTATTATACGGTACTATTTGTACCTTGTCAAGAGCTAAAAGGAGAAAAATTATGGAATTACCTGAAAGCTTGCACCAGCATCGCATTTCCAGAGGGTTTTCCAGACAACACTTAGCTGATTTGTTGGGTTTGAATGTGAGAACATATCAGACGTATGAGACGGGAACCAGAGAACCGAGTATCGACTCACTCATCAAAATAGCGGACTTTTATCAAATCACAATGGATGACTTAATCGGAAGACAGTTCCCGAAGGATCCTTTGGTGGATACCGAATAGGTCTTCCAACTCATCCCAGATTTCAAAGTCTCCGCATCTTGTTCCCGCCTCGATGAAGCGGTAATAGCGTTCTGTAATTCCCAGATACTCCGCGACTTGCTTCTGGGTCATACCCTTGGCCTTTCGGGCGGCCTGAAGGTTTTTTCTCATAGATCACCTCATGTTATTGTATATGTGTGGGTTTTGTCCATTTGCATCTGCGGCAGGTCTTTCTCGCAGACAATCCGCACGATATTGCCGCATTCGCACTTCCTGCGGACTTCTTTGCGCCGCAGCGTCTCGCTGATGTAGATGATTTCGCGGATACTGTTGCAGCCGCACCGGCTGCAGACGTAGGTTTCGCCGTCCAGGCGAAGCCCAGAAGCTTTTACTTTCATGGGATCACCTCCCTTCTCCTTTCTCCAGTGTCATCTCATCCAGCGCCTCCCACAGCATCTGTTCGGCGTTTTTGGGCTGATATTATGTCGATTCACCGTTGCCTTTCCCTGCCTGATATGGTAGAATCAAGAGGGAAAGGAGGTGAAAAAATTGAGGAAAGAACAACACTTACACGAACCATTAACCCCCCTTGAAATTCAAATGCGCCGGATAAATGCATCATTCAACAGCCCAGCCGTTACCGCTTATCAAAGGATAATTGATCGGCTGAACAACGACCCTGCAGCCGTTTCGGCTCGTCAGCTGAACACATTGTACAATAGCTCCGCTTTTACTGCTCAGCAGCAAGTAATTGGATGGGCAAACAGCAGCCTGGCAGTAACTTCGGCGTATCAGCTAAGCACATTGTTTAACAGCTCTACTTTGAATCAAATCCAACAGCAGGTGAATCTAGCCGTTGCGGCATCCGGGCTAGAAACTTTATTGCGTATCCAGCAAAAGGTTTTAGATACAAGGCAGGTTGTTACTTCAGCGGTTAAAGCTCTTGAAGACCATAAACCCCTCATAGAGCAGCTTGACCCCGAAATCGCAGAGGCCTGTGACACTGTAATTCCAAAAGTCCAGGAACAAATAGATGATATTAGCTCTGGACAGCCTACGCCTGTTTTTCATAAAGAGATAGAGA
>CAZEAD010000019.1:0-11082 GCA_964510115.1 uncultured Mycoplasma sp. | reverse complement strand
TAATTTAAAATCTTTGAATGAAGGATTTGATTCTGAATTTGCTTTGATTTATCAAGAAGAATTGGAAATTGTTAAAAAAGCGATAGACAAATTAGAAATTGAAGTTTTGCTTTCTTCAGAATATGATAGTGGTGATTGTATTTTTGATATTCATAGTGGGGCTGGGGGAACTGAAGCTTGTGATTGGGCAATGATGCTTTTTAGGATGTATACAAGATATTTTAATAGTAAAGGATATAAATATGAGGTTATTGATTATTTAGATGGTGATGAGGCTGGAATTAAGAAGGTTTCTTTGATGGTACATGGTGATTATGCATATGGATATTTAAAGTGTGAAAAAGGTGTTCATCGTTTAGTTAGGTTATCACCTTTTGATGCTAATAATAAAAGACATACTTCGTTTGCTTCGGTTTTTGTTACTCCTGTTTTAAAAAATGTTTCTGATGTTGTAATTCGTGATGAGGATTTGAAAATTGATGTTTTTCGTTCAGGAGGAGCTGGGGGACAGTCTGTTAATACAGCTGATAGTGCAGTTAGAATAACACATTTACCTACTTCAATTGTTGTAACTTGTCAAAATGAACGCAGTCAGTTACAGAATAAAGAAAAGGCTATGGAAATTTTAAAAAATAAGTTAAAACTGTTAGAACTTGAAAAACGTGATCAAGAGCTTGGTGAAATAACTGGCTCTACAAAGAATATTGAGTTTGGTTCTCAAATTAGAAGTTATGTAATGCATCCTTATTCAATGGTGAAAGATCATAGAACTAATGTTGAAACAAGTAATGTTTTAAAGGTCTTGGATGGGGATTTGGATTTGTTTATTGAAAGTTATCTAAGGATGGTGAAATAATGGAGAATATTAAGATTTTGAAAAATGTTATGAAAAAGCATAGAGTTCGTAGATATTCGCAGTTGATTTTTGGACTTTTATTAGCGGCGTTTGCTTTTAATATGTTTTTGTTGCCTTTTGATTTAGTTTTTGGTGGAGTAAGTGGTATAAGTATCATTATCAATCATTTTGTTAAAATTGATCCTTCTTTGTTTATTTTACTTTCTTCGATTGTTTTACTTATTGTTAGTTATTTTACTCTTGGTTGGGATGTTACGAAAAGATCGGTTTTGGGCTCTTTTTTATTCCCTGTGTTTGTTAAATTGACTGCATATATTACAGAGCTTATTCCTTTTAATACTGATGATATGTTACTTATTTCTTTACTTGGAGGAGTTTTGTATGGTTTTGGAGTGGGATTAGTTTTTAAAGCTGGGTTTACTACTGGAGGTACAGATATTTTAAATCAGATATTGAAAAAATATGGTAAAGTTTCTTTAGGAACTTCAATGTTAATTATTGATGGTAGTATTGTGTTAGGAGGAGCTTTTGTTTTTGGTATAACTAAGTTTATGTATGGAATGATTGTTCTTTATTTGGTTAGTGTTCTTACTGATAAAGTTGTGATAGGAATATCTAGTGCCAAAGCTTTTTATATAATTACTTCTAAACCTGATTTGGTTTCTAATTTTATTATTGATGAATTAAATCATAGTGTTACCTTGTTTGATGCTGTTGGAGCTTATACTAATAAAAAGAATTCAGTTTTATTTACAGTGATTCCTACTAGTGAGTATTTTAAACTTAAAGAAGGGATAGCTCTTATAGATTCTAAAGCATTTTTTACTGTTGTAGATGCTTATGAAGTTATGGGAGGGGAATAGTTGATGTCTTTAAGAAATGTTAAAAATTATGTTGTTTTTATTTTTGCTTTACTTTTATCAGCATTTTTTTATAATTTGTTTTTGCAGTCTTTACATATAGTTACTGGTGGAGTAAATGGGTTAACGATTATTTTGAAAGAGTTTATTTCTATTAAAGGGTATTACTTACAGTTTATTTTAAATGGATTATTTCTTATGATTGGGATATTTTTTCTTAAAAAGAAAGAGATTTTAGGGGCCTTGTTGTTAACATTTATTTATCCTGTTTTTGTTTATTTGCTTGGTTTTGTAAATTCTTTTGTTGATGCTTCTTCTGCGGATATGCTTTTGTTTTCTTTTTTGGCTGGTGTTGGGATAGGAATTTCTAATGGTTTAATTTATAAATCTGGATTTACGACTGGAGGAGTTGGTATTTTAGCATATATTTTGGCTAAAAAGTTTAAAGTATCTGTTACTAAAATTAATGCTATTTTAAATTGTATTATTGTATTTTTAGGAGCTTTTATTTTTGGATTTGAGTCACTTTTATATGCTGTTGTTGTGATTTTTGTTAGTAAAATTGTTAGTGATAAGTTGTTTTTAGGAATTTCTAATAATAAAGTTTTTTATATTCTTAGTTCTGAATATAAAACTATTTTGAAATTTTTAATTGATGAACTTGGACATGATTCCACTATTTATGATGTTCGTGGGAAATATTCTAATTCGCAGTCTAAAATGATTATGGTTGTTGTTCCTACTAGTGAGTATTTAATTCTTAGGGAGTATATTAATGATGTTGATTCTAAAGCGTTTGTTTTTGTTTCGGATAACTATGAAGTTAACGCACAGGATGTGGCGATTAATAATGCTTTATAATTTTTAAAAAGATTCATATTGATTGAGTCTTTTTTGGTAAAATTATGAAATTCTTGTGTAATATGTAGAATTTTGTCTTTTTGTGTGCTATAATTTTTATGTATAATGAGGTGGTCTGTTCATGGAAATGATTCGTATAAAAAATGTTTATAAAACTTACCCTAATGGCGTTGGAGCTATTTATGATTTGAATTTGACTATTAATAAAGGAGAGTTTGTCTTTATTATTGGTGGTTCTGGAAGTGGTAAGTCTACTTTGATAAAGATGTTATATCGTGAAGAAAAGGCTAGTCGTGGTGAGATTTATTTGGGTGGAGTTAATGTTGGAAAACTTCGTAATTCTAAAGTTTATAAATTACGTCGTAAACTTGGGGTTGTTTTTCAAGATTTTAAACTTTTACCTAAGCTTACAGTGTATGAAAATGTAGCTTTTGCTTTAGAAGTTACTGGAGCTGATACTTCTACTATTAGAAAAAGAGTTGTTGCAGTTTTAGATAAAGTTGGATTGAAACATAAGATAAACGCTTATCCTGATAAGTTATCTGGTGGGGAACAACAAAGGGTTGCAATTGCTAGAGCTATTGTTAATGATCCAAAGATTTTAATTTGTGATGAGCCAACAGGTAATTTGGATCCTACTATTAGTATGGAAATTATGAAATATCTGGAAAATATTAATAAAGAATTGGGCACTACAGTTTTAATGGTTACTCATGATATAGATATTGTTAAAGCTATGAAAAAACGTGTTTTATTATTAAAGGATGGACGTCTTGAAAAAGATTATCCGGAAGGGAAGTATAAGAATGAAACTAATTAGAGCTTTTTTTAGGAGTATAAGGGATGCTTTTAAAAGTGTTGTTAGAAATTTTAGTTTATCGTTAGCATCTATTTCATGTATCACAATTACGCTTATAATTATTGCAGCAGCTATTTTGATATCTTTTAATGTTAAAAATTTTACAGTGGAAATTGAAAAAGATGTAACGATTGTGGTTTTTTTGGATTATGATGTTACTGCAGATGATAGAATTGTTTTTGAAAATAGTATAAAGAAATTAGATAATTTAGATAGTTATACATTTAAGTCAAAACAAGAAGTTACTGATGAAATGATTAAGTCTTATGATACTTTTAGTGATATTTTGAAGGGTTGGGATGAAAAAGAAAACCCACTTAAAGATACTTATACAATTAAGGTTTTGGATGCTAATAAGATTGGGGAGACTGCTAAAGCGATTGAAAAGTTTGAGCATGTTAGTACTGTTCAATATGGTGAAGGTTTAGTTGAACAGTTGTTGTCAGTATTCTCTGCTGTTCAAAAAGTTACTATTGTTGCAGCAGTTAGTCTTATTTTAGTAACAGTATTTTTGATTATTAATACTATTAAGCTTACTATTTTTTCTAGAAAACGTGAAATTTCTATTATGAGGCTTGTTGGAGCTAGCAATGGTAGAATAAAGTTACCATTTGTTATTGAAGGTATAGTTTTAGGTATTATTGGTTCAATTATTCCAATTGCACTTACTGTGTTTGGATATAAAGCTCTTTATCAAAATTTTGGAGGACAACTTTTTTCTCCTGTTATTAAATTAGTTTCTCCTATGCCATTTGCTTTTTATACTTCGGCAATATTATTGGCGATTGGTATTGTTGTTGGTATGGTTGGTAGTGCTAGAGCAGTTAGGAGGTATGTTAAAGTATAATGAATAAGTTTAAAGGTGGGATAGTTGCATTAATTTTAATATTATCTTTTACTGTTGGGATTTTTGATGTTCATGCTTTGACTTTAGCAGATAAGAAAAAGGAACTTCAGTCTATTAAGGATGAACAGGCTGAAATGGAAGAGATTTCTAAAAAAATTAAAGTTTCAGAAGAAAATGAAAAGCGTACTAAAAGGGAAATTGAAGATTTAGAGGATAAGATTGATAAAAAAGAAGAGGAAATAAAAGAACTTATTTCTTTTTATCAGGTTTCTAATAATGAAAACTTTTATTTAAAATATTTGTTTGGGTCTGAAAGTTTTACTGATTTTATTTATAGATTTTCAGTTATTGAACAGCTTACTAAGAGAAGTGATGAACTTGTTGATGAAATGAATGATTTGATTGAAGATAATAATAAAAAGATTAAAGAGTATGAGTCTTTATATAAATCTTATGGTTGTAGTGAAAAACAATCTTTGGAATCTTGTTTAAATAGTAAAGTCCCTCAAAGTTATAATGGTTTTATTTCTCCTGTTAAAAGTGGAATTATTACTGATAATTTTGGATGGCGTTATTTATCTGGTATGGGTGGATGGAATTATCATTCTGGAATAGATATTGGTGGTAATAGAGAAGGGACATCTATTATGGCAGCTGCAGCTGGCAGGGTTTCATGTGTTATATTATATCCTAGTAGTGGAAAGGGTTCTTATGGATGTGGTGGACAACAAGTTTTTATAAATCATATTGTATCTGGAAAATATTATACAACTGTTTATAAACATTTGTTAAAAGTTAATGTAAAGGTTGGAGATATTGTGGTTCAAGGGCAGGTAATTGACACTCAAGGTGGAGGAAAGACTGCTTCTTATGATAGTGGTACTTTTGGAACACATTTACATTTGTCTGTTGCTACTGGTCATTATTATGGTATAGGTGCTAATAGTTATAGTACATCTATTACATCTCATTTGATCGAACCTAGAAATATTATTAATTATCCTGCCTATGGTAAGAGTTTTAGTTGGAAGTAGGTTTTGTATGAAGTATAAATTTTTGTTAATAATTTTTATAGTTTTTGTTTTGTTGTTTAATCCAAGAGTTGTTTCGGCTATAACTATTAAGGATTATAGAGATGATTTAGCGGCTTTGGAGAAAAAGAAAGCTGATGCTGAGAAAAATAAAGCGAAAACAGAGGCTGAAATAAATGCTGCTAAAGAGCAAATAAGAAAGATATCTAATGATATGATAAGTGCTACTAATGAACAAAAGTCATTGGAAAAGGAAATAACGTCTTTGAATGAAAAAATAGAAGTTAAAAATGAAGAAATAAAAGAATTAATTAGTTTTTATCAAGTATCGGGTTCTGAGAATTTTTATTTGAAGTATTTGTTTGGAGCTGAGAGTTTTACAGATTTTATTTATAGATTTTCGGTTATTGAACAGCTTACTAAAAGAAGTGATGAGCTTGTTGATGAAATGAATAGTTTGATTGAAGATAATAATGCTAAAGTTAAGAGTTTAGATCAAAAGAAAAAAGAACTTGAAAGTTTAGAGGAACAGGTAAAAGTTAAGATGTCTAAGTTGGATGACAGAAGGGATGATTATGCAGAAGAAGGGGCAAGTTATGATGAGCAAATTGCAGCTTTGAAAAAGCAAATTGCATATTTTAAAAGTGAAGGCTGTGGTGAGACTGAAAATTTGTCTTATTGTATTAATAAACCTCCTGCTGATTCTAGTTATATTAATCCTTTGAAACATGGTTGGGTTAGTGAGGATTATGGACCAAGAACTAATCCTTGTTCAGTTTGTTCAGCTTTTCATAAAGGAATGGATATTGGTGTTGCCGAAGGAACTAGTATTTATTCTCCTGCTGCTGGAATAGTTAGAGATCTTGGATGGCAAGCTTGTGGAGGAAGAACGTTAACTATCAATCATATAGTTAATGGTAGATATGTTACTACTAGATATATGCATTTATTATCTTATAGTGTAAAAAAAGGAGATATTGTTAAAAAAGGGCAAAAGATTGCTGAAACTGGTGGTGGTTGGAGAGCACATGATAGTTGTACTACTGGAGCTCATTTGCATTTTGAAACAGTTGAGGGTCATTATTTTGGAACTGGTCCTCAAAGTTATACTCTTTATTCTACTTATTTAACAAATACTTTTGATCCTCGTAAGGTTATTTGGTTTCCTGCAGAGGGAGCTAGTTGGTAATTATAAAATATATTTTTGTTGACTTTAAACACTTTTTGTGTTAATTTATATATGACACAGAAAGGTGTTTTTATTTTGCTTTAAATCATATAATTAAGAGGTGGATTATGAAATTTTTGAGAGGTGTATTTTCAGAAATGAAAAAAGTAAAATGGCCAGATAAAAAGTATATGGCGAAGTATACAGCTGCTACTTTGGCAGTGGTTATATTCTTTTCTGCATATTTCTTTATTATTGAGCTAATTATGAGTGCACTTAAGGTAGGTGTTAGATAATGGATAAGAAATGGTATGTTGTTAATACTTATTCAGGTCATGAAAAAAAGGTTCAGGAAAAGCTTATGATGCGTACTGAATCTATGGGAATGCAGGATTTTATTTTTCGTGTTATTGTTCCTGAACAGACCGAAGTAGAGATAAAAGATGGCGTTAAGAAGGAAAAAGTAAAGAAGTTATTTCCTGGTTATGTTTTAGTGGAAATGATTATGACTGATGAAGCTTGGTTTGTTGTTCGTAATACTCCTGGTGTTACAGGTTTTATTGGTTCTTCAGGAAAAGGTGCAAAACCTACACCATTACAACCACAGGAAGTTGATAAGATTTTGAATAGTATGGGTATGTCTAGACTTGAAGTTTCTACTGATTTGGTTGTTGGAGAAAAAGTTAAAGTTACTTCAGGACCATTTGGAGGAATGGAAGGTAAGATTGAAAGTCTTGATTTGGATAATAATCTTATTTATGTTTTACTTGATTTGTTTGGTCAAGAAACTTCAGTTGAAGTTGAGTTATCACAAATTGAAAAGACAATGTAATTATTTTGTTAATGTTTTGGAAAAATTATAAAAATCCTTGCATTTTCAATTAATTAATGTTATTATTTAGTCGCTATGTATTTTTTATACATAAATTAAGTGGGAGGCGCGGATACAACAAAGCTATTATGACCACTCGCGAGAAATTTTAAATTGGAGGTGTTTTTCGTGGCAAAGAAAGAAGTTGTAAAATTAGTTAAGTTACAAA
Source organism: uncultured Mycoplasma sp. (assembly GCA_964510115.1). Taxonomy (GTDB): domain Bacteria; phylum Bacillota_I; class Bacilli_A; order RF39; family UBA660; genus UMGS1572. Next base: position 3,560 of record CAZEAD010000019.1, on the reverse strand, counting down.
TTGCTGCAGGTAAAGCTACACCAGCTCCACCGGTAGGAACTGTTTTAGGACCAGCAGGAATTAATTTAGGAGAGTTCTGTACAAAATATAATGAAGCAACTAGAGATAGAATGGGTGATATTTTACCTGTTGAAATTTCTATTTATGATGATCGTTCATTTGATTTTGTTATTAAAACTCCACCAACACCATTTTTGATTAAGAAATATGCAAAAATCGAAAAAGGTTCTAGCAAAGGAGCAAATCAAACTGTTGCGACTTTAACTAAAGAGCAGGCAAGAGAAATTGCTGAAATTAAATTGCCAGATTTGAATGCAAACGATATTGAAGCAGCAATGAAGATTGTTGAAGGAACTGCTAGAAACATGGGTGTTGCTGTAAAAGGTGTTAATGATAAAGAGTTAGCAGAACAAGCTAAAGAAGCTATTTTGGAAGAAAAGGAAATGGCTTCTAGAGAACAAGAACTTGAAGCAATGGAAGAAGCTGTTAAAGAACATACTAATACAGAAGTTCCAGATTCAACTGATGAAAATAAAACTGTTGAAGAATAATTAAATAAATAATTAATAAATAAACATAGGGTTACCTATGTGGGAGGTAAGATAATCCGCAATTACCACATAAGGAGGAATTAGATATGAAAAGAGGAAAAAATTATAAAACTCTAGTAGCTAAGATTGAAAAAGGTAAACTTTATTCAAAAGAAGAGGCTGTAAAACTTGTAAAAGAGTTATCTAGTACTAAGTTTGATGCTACTATTGATGTTGCTATGAATCTTAATTTGGATGTTAAGAAAGCAGATCAACAGTTAAGAGGAGCTTTACAATTACCAAAGGGTACTGGTAAAGAAGTTAAAGTTGTAGTTATAGCTAAAGGTGAATATGCAACTATGGCTAAAGAAGCTGGTGCTGATTATGTTGGAGATTTAGATCTTCTTGAAAAAATGCAAAAAGAGAATTGGTTTGACTTTGATGTTATGATTGCTACTCCTGATATGATGCCTATCTTAGGTAAGTATGGTAAACTTTTAGGACCTAAAGGTTTAATGCCAAATCCTAAGACTGGTACTGTTACTACTCAGATTAATAAAGCAGTTAGTGATGCGAAAGCTGGTAGAGTTGAGTATCGTACTGATAGTTATGGTAATATCCATGGTATTATTGGTAAAGCATCTTTTAGTGAAGAGGATTTGCTAGAAAACTTAAATGCTTTTGTTAAAACAATAATTAGGCTTAAACCTACTACAGTTAAAGGTACTTATGTAAAATCAGTTGCTATTTCTGCAACTATGAGTCCATCTGTTAGAATTGATCAAAATAGTTTTGACAATTAATAAATTATAAGTTATAATATATATGAATTTGAGTGCCAAAGACAGTAGGTATTAATGTAAATCCTACCGAGGACAAAACTTTTGTTAAGGAGTCTTTGGTTAGATTCCTTTATTTTTTCGGCACTTATAATAAATAATTTATAAGGAAGGAGATAGTTTATGCCAAGTGTTAAGGTTTTAGAAGAAAAGAAAAATGTTGTTTCTGAAATTAAAAATAACATTGAAAACTCAAAAACAATAGTTTTATTTAACTATCGTGGTTTGACTGATAACGCTTCTAAGAATTTAAGAGTTAAACTTAGAGAAAGTAATTCAAATTATAAGGTTTATAAGAACACATTACTTAAGATTGCTTTTCATGATTTAAATATTGATCTTGATCAGTATTTAGAAGGACCAACTGCTATTGCATTTTCGAATGATGATGTAGCGGCTGTTAAGGTTTTAGCTGATACTGCTAAAGAAAATGAAGCTTTGGTTTTGAAAGCTGGAATAGTTGAAGGCAATGTTGCTGATAAGTCTAAGTTAGAAGAGTTTGCGAAGATTCCATCACGTGAAGGTTTATATACAATGCTTGCTGGTGGTATGATTCAAATTGCAAAAGATTTAGCAGTTGCTTTAAATCTTTATGCAGAACAAAAAGAAAATTAATTAATATTAAAATATAAGGAGGAATTTAAAATGGCTAAATTAAATAAGGAAGAATTCATTAGTTCATTAAAAGAAATGACATTATTAGAGGTAAAGGAATTAGTAGATGCAATGAAAGAGGAGTTTGGTGTTGATCCAAGTGCTGTAGCTGTTGCTGCTGCTCCAGTTGCTAGTGCAGAAGAAGGACCATCTACTTTAACTGTTGTACTTACAAATGCAGGTGCTGCTAAAATTAACGTAATTAAAATTATTCGTGATGTTACTGGTCTTGGTCTTAAAGATGCTAAAGATTTAGCAGATAATGGTGGTAATATTAAAGAAAACATTCCTGCTGACGAAGCTAATGAATTAAAAGCTAAATTAGAAGAAGCTGGCGCTACAGTTGAATTAAAATAATAAATTATTTATAGCGATTAAAGCCTTGCTACATATGTTGAGCATTAGGCTTTTTGTGTTTTAAAAGGAGATAGAACATGAATCATTATTTTACTAATTCTGATATCTTAAGTAATTTACAAAAAAGGTATGCTGAGATAAGAAACAAGAAATTTGTTTTTTATACTGATAATGGTGTTTTTTCTAAACGTGGTTTGGATTTTGGAAGTAGAACATTATTGGAAGCAGTTATTGATTTTGGTGTTTGTGGAAAAGTTTTAGATGTTGGATGTGGATATGGAATGATAGGTATTGTTTTATCTTCTTTTTTTCCTGATGTTTCTGTTGATATGGTGGATGTTAATAAAAGGGCTATTCATCTTAGTAAAATGAATATTAAAGAAAATATGGTAGATAATGTTTGTGTTTTTGAAAGTGATGTTTTTAGTGGTATTAGTGATAAATATGATTTAATTATTACTAATCCTCCTATCAGGACTGGAAAAGATGTTGTTTATAAAATACTTTTTGGGGCAAAAGAATATTTGAATGCAGGAGGTTCTCTTATTTTTGTTGTTAATAAAGATCAAGGAGCTAAAAGTATTATGCGTGATTTGGAAAAAGTAGCTACTGTATCAATTTTGAAAAAAAATAAAGGTTTTTTTGTAATAAATTGTATTTTTGATTGACAGGTTGTCTAGATTGTGGTAATAATATAAGTTGGAACTTTAGTCATTTTGATACTAAATATTCGTTTAAATTTTTGAAAGTAGGGGTGAAGAACGTGGCATACAAATTAGTAAGTTGTGGTGACCATCGTAAAAGAAGAAACTTCTCTAAAATCAGAAATACTTATCCGTTGACTGATTTATTGGAAGTTCAAAAAAAATCATATCAGTGGTTTATTGAAAAAGGTATTAAAGAGGTATTTGAAGATTTATTCCCCGTAGAAAACTTTGCTGGAACTTTATCTTTAGAATTTGGTGATTATCATTTTGATGAACCACGATATTCTATCAAAGAATGCAAAGAAAGATATGCAACTTTTGCTGCGCCTTTGAAAGTTGATGTTAGACTTTTTAACAATGAAACTGGTGAAGTTAAAGAGCAAGATATTTTCTTGGGTGATATGCCTTTAATGACAGAGTCTGGTACTTTTGTTATTAATGGTGCAGAAAGAGTTATTGTTTCACAGTTAGTA
>CAZEAD010000018.1:0-11416 GCA_964510115.1 uncultured Mycoplasma sp. | reverse complement strand
CCAGTTACGTTCAACAGTTTCTTTTTTTTGCATATAACTTGTCATATTTTTTTCTTCCTTTCAATTACCTTATTCATATAAGTTTTCACAGGACTTATATAAATTGGATATTAGAAAAATGTACCGATTAAAATTATACTTTAATTAGTGGTAAAAGTCAATAAATAATATGAATTTATTATTATTTTAGACTACTATTTTTTATTATCTAATCTTCATTAAAGGTTACTTCTATGGCGCCCACTCCACCATCTATTTTTAAAATATTGTTGCCATTGCCATAAACAACATTGTTTTTTTGCTCTTCTTTATCAATTCTTATACTACCTATACCTTTTTCAATATTTAATAAGTATTCTTCTTTTTTGCCTAATATAACTAGATCTATTCTACCTGCTCCACAGTCTATTTTACTATTTCCTAGCAATGTTGCTTCAATTGAAATACTTCCTGCTCCAGAATCAAGGTCTAAATTGTTAAGCTGGGAAGAAAATATTTCCATTTTTCCTGCCCCACCATTTAGGTTGGTGTTTTGAAAATTAGAGTTTTTAATAGTTATAGTTCCTGCTCCTTGATTTACAGATAAATTTTCTGCTGATATGTTATCTATTACTATTTCTCCTGCTCCATTTTTAACAATTAAAGTATCAAGTGTATAATTATTTGGAACATAAATAGTTACTTTGCCTCTTTTTAAATGTAAGCCTTTAAGCAAAGATTTGTTTTCTTTTATCTTTAAGGTGTTTCCAGTTATTTTTGATGTAAAATCATCTTGAACATTAGCTGCTTCTACTTTGAATTCTGTTCCTGGTTTAATGGTTATATTTGACCACTTTGAATCAATATTAATAATTTGCACATTATTATATTTTTCTTCATAATTTGTAGTATTTTCTTCTTTGGAATCATTGTAGTCAATGTTAATAAAAAATGACAAACCATATAATAATGCTCCAAAGATATTGACAATAATAACTATTGCTAGACATATTGCCCCAATTTTTATACCTTTTTGTATTCCATTCATTTTATAGTTACTCCTCCAAATACTGCGGTAGCTTCTATGTAAACTGTTTTTTTATTATCATTATTATTGCTTATTTTATTAGAAACTCCTCCAAAAATTGGTACTGATTTTACTTTAACATTTACATCTTGCGGTAGTAAGATATCTACTCCTCCAAAAATGGCAACTGCTTTAATAGCGGTTTCATCTTTTAGATTTGCTTTTCTTAAATCTATACTTGCTCCTCCGAAAATGGCTTCAATGTCTGTTTTTTCAAATTCTTGATTGTCAAAATTTACTTTTTGTTCTGAAAATGTAGCAATAATACTATTTTCATTTGGGTTAGTTTTGTTTACTTTTTCTGTTACTTTTCTTTTAATAACTTCATTAAACATAATAGATAGTCCTACCACTATTAGAATAAATGGCACAATAAGTTTTGCTAATAAATCAAATCTTATAATATTTCTTGTTGCTAATAGCAGTGCAACACCAATAACAATTCCTATAAAATTTCCTACTTTTGATTCTCTACTATCAAATAAGCTAATAAAACATGGAACGATTATAAATAATGTCCACCAGCCCTTAAAAAATATGTTTATTTCAATAATGTTTAGAGCTTTAAGACCAATAATGACTCCAATGCTTACTAAGACTAATCCCCATAATACTTTACTAAAATTTTTCATTTTTTAAATCTCCTTTTTTTTATTTAATTTTATTTTATCATATATTTTTAATAATTGATATTTTTATATTAATCTTTTGCATAATAAAAAACTTATAAATTTATTTTAGTGTAGATTAGAATAATAATTTATAAATCTTTTATTGTTAAAAATTAGTCAACTATTACATAAGGATTACTTTCGATCCCTTTTCCTGTTATTTCTACATCTTTTTTAATATTTATTACTGGCCTTATTGAATATGTTGTAGTAATCCAATTAAAACTTGTTTGACCATTTGAACTAAACTGCCAAACTCCATATAAATTATATTGGTTTTGGCCTCCGCCTGGGCTCATTGTCCAATTTCTTGCATTGTCTTTGCCCATCAGATATAAATTTGTTCCTGTTGGTACAATTTTCCCTTCTCCTTTTGGATAACCTGCGAAAAGAATTTCATCTAATGTTAAAAGTCCCGCATATAAAGATATCACCCCAGTTCCATCTCCTACTGTTGAACATTTAAAGGACGGACTATATGTATCAGATAATAATGGCATAGTTTTATCACCAATAGTTAGAGCTTCTCTAGCTACTGCTTTTGCCTCACCACAAAAGCTAGCCCTTACTGTTTTCCTTTGATAGTTTTCAATTGTTGTTGCCAGATTATCTTCATAAGCTTTTATATTTTCATTGTACCAAGTATTTACTGATTTTAATATTCCTTCAAATCCTGTAGCTGTGTTAGTGTTAAAATAATACATGCGTATATATGAGTCAGTAGCACTAGAATATCTATATCCATTAATTGGATCTATCGCTTTTTGCCTTATTAATCTTATTGTACCATTTTCATTGATGCGAACAATTCTCCATGTTTGGTTAGCAAAAGAAACCCAATTATCAGTTACATTACCATGATAGTAATATGTTGGCTTCCCATCGTTTGTATCTATTGATTTATATAATCCATCTCCACTTGATACTACGTTTTTTTCATTTTTTCCTAGAATGATGTCATTTAATTTTCTTTTAGCCACTGTTAATTTTAAAGTATTTGCCCCTTCTGTACTGCTTGTAAATATAGCATAAGATATTTGTCCAGTTATACTTACTATAAATATTACTGACACTATTAATATTATAAACTTTATGACTTTACTTTTTTTAAGGGGTTTATTATTTAATGTACCCCCCCCCCCTGGCGAATATTTGTTTGCATAGTTATTCCTCCTTACATACAAAAGAGTATGCTATTTTTATTTATATGTTAATAATAACATCTTTAATTTTAATTTTCAAGTAATTGCGCTTGTTTTATTTTCTATCTTAAGGTAGCATTATCTTTATTAATTGACTAATGTTAATATATATTTTATAATTAGAATGATTTATACAGATTATGGAGTTGGAGTATGGACATTGTAGTATTAAAATTTGGTGGTACGTCTGTTACTACTTTAGAAAAAAGACAAATGATTATTGAAATTGTAAAAAATTGTATTAAAAATAACGAGACACCAATTGTTGTGGTTTCTGCAATTGGAAGGTATCCTGATGCTTATGCAACTGATACTTTGATTTCTTTGGTAAATGATAATTTTAAGGCTAGCTCTAAATGTGGAATGGACTTATTGATGAGTTGTGGTGAAACTATTAGTTCTGTTGTTATTTCATCTTGCTTAAATAATTATGGAATTAATTCTTTACCTGTCACTGGTTTTCAAGCAGGAATTATTACAGATGATAATTTTTCCAATGCTAATGTTATAGATTTTAATGATTCTTTTATAAAAAAACTTTTGAATGATAATATTGTTCCTGTAGTAACTGGATTTCAAGGAATAACTAAAGATGGTTTTATTACTACTCTGGGTCGTGGAGGAAGCGATACGACTGCTACTGTGTTAGGGGCTTATTTGAAGGCTAAAAGGGTTGACATTTTTACAGATGTTGATGGTCTTATGAATGCTGATCCTAATTTGATTAAAGATGCTAAGATTTATGATGAAATAAGTTATGATAAAGCTTACGAAATGGCATGTAATGGTGCAAAGGTTATTAATGAAAAGGCTATATTATATGCTAAAGAAAAAAATATTCCTTTGTATATCAAAAATACGTTAAAAAATAATGTTGGAACTTTAATCCATTAAAAAAATCGGTTATTCCGATTTTTTTTCATGAAAATAATCTTTTTTTTGTTTTACAACTAGATTACTTAATATTAAAATTCCTATTAAATTTGGTATTGCCATAAAACCATTTACAGTGTCTGCTAAATCCCAAACTAACTCTAAACTTGTTACTGCTCCAATTATTATAAATACTAACCATAATACTCTAACTATATATTTGCTTTTTTCTCCAAATAAATACTGAGAACACTCTTCACAAATATATCCTGCTGAAGTAAGACAAGTAAATGAAAACAGAAAAGATGATATTAGTATTAAGTAACTTCCTATGTTTCCTGGTAAAACTTTGTTAAACGCTGCCATCATTAATGCCGCTCCCGATTCACCACTTGTCCAGGTTCCAGAAATAACTATTATTAATCCTGAGATTGTACAAATTAGTATTGTATCTAAAAATACTTCAATTGGGGCCCAGATACTTTGTTCAACTGGGTGACTTACTTGGGCTGGTCCATGAGTTATAGCTGCTGAACCTAATCCGGCTTCATTAGAATACATTCCCCTTGCTAAACCATATCTTATTATTTGAGTTACTGAAGCTCCTAAAAATCCTCCTGCTGCGGCTCGTGGTGTAAAGGCACTTTTAATAATTGTTATAAATGCTTGAGGAACATCTTTTATATTTAAAATGATAACTGTTAAGCCAACTAATATGTAAAATATTCCCATGCTTGGCACTAGTACTTGACTAAATTTACCTAATCTTTTGACACCTCCAAAAATAACTATTCCAACAATTACTGCTAAAGCAATTCCGATTATCCATGGTGATATAGAACATTTAGCATTAATTGCTTCGACAATTGTATTGGTGTCAACCATAGCGACAATTACAATGTAAGATAAGACTGCCATAACAGCGTAAAATCCTGCAAGGAATTTACTTTTTACTCCATCTCGTAAATAGTACATTGGTCCTGCACTATATGTTTTATCTTTGTCTTGCTTTCTAAAAAGTATTCCAAGAGTTATTTCTGCAAATTTAATGGCCATTCCAAAGAAGGCTGCAATCCACATCCAGAATAAGGCTCCTGGTCCTGCTGCTGCGATTGCTGTTGCTACTCCTGCTATGTTACCAGAACCAACTATTCCTCCTAAAGCTACTAATGCTGCTTGAAAAGAGGATATTTCTCCTTTGTCTTTTTTATTGTTTTTATTGCTTATTTTACTTTTTATTGTCTTTAAAATTGTTTTTAATTTGGTTATTTGAAAAAAGTTTAATCTAATACTAAAATAGATTCCTGTTCCAAGTAGCAATACTATCATTGGGACTCCCCAGATGAAATCATTTATGATTCCATTATATTTTTCAATTATTTCAATCATTTTTCGCTCCTCTTTTGTATCTTACTTTCTCTAAATACAATCCGCATCCTGGTACATCTTTTGTTTGATTTATTTTTCCAGGATTTGTTAACATTTTTTCAATTGATGCAATGTCTTTTTTTCCACTTCCAATTTCGATTAATAAACTTACCATGTTGCGAACCATTTTCCTTAAAAAACCATTTGCAGTAAAACTTATTATTACATAATCTTTTGTTTTTTTAACTGTTGCTTTTGTTATAGTTCGTTTACAATTAATTTTAACTTTATTTTCTTTACAGAAAGAACGAAAATCATGTGTTCCTATAAAGTTTTTAATTGCTAATTGCATCTTTTCAATATCTAATTGTTTATTATATTGGTAAACATAGTCTTTTTGAAAGACATTGTATTCGTCAGTATTTATATAGTAGTTATATTGTTTTTCTAAAACGTCATATCTAGCATGAAAAGCATCGTTTGTAGTTATGACATCTTTTATATAAATTTCCTTTTTTAGTCTTTTATTAAGTAATTTTTTTAGTCCATACAATGTAGGTGTAACATCTAAGTCGAAATGGGCTACTTGGTTTTTAGCATGAACTCCTTTATCTGTTCTACCTGATGCGTGTATCTTGACTGGTTTATTATTTAATTCTGTTAAAACTTCTTCAATTGCTTGTTCAACAGTTTTTAGACCTGGTTGTTTTTCATATCCATTAAATTTTGAGCCATCATACGCAAATGTTATTACATATCGCATTTTTAATCTCTTTTTCTTCTTTGGATTTTGTACGTTATTTTTAATAGTCTTTTGGTAGAAATAAATCTCGTCATGAAAACTCCTAATTTTGTTTTAAATCCAGGTATAATTAATAATTGTTTATCTTGATACATTTTTCTTATGGCATATCTGGCTACTTCTCTAGCACTTAAGGATTTGAGACTAAATTTTACTCCTGCTACTTTATTAAAATTAGTATCTACTGGTCCTGGGCACAATATAGAAATATGAACGTTTGATTTTTTTCTTCGAAGTTCTTCATAAATTGCTTGAGAGAAGGCTACTACATAGCTTTTTGTGGCATAATATGTACTCATTAAAGGTCCACCTTTTAAAAGTCCTGCAGATGATGCAACGTTTAAAATATATCCACTATCTTTTTTGACCATATCTTTTAGAACCATTCTAGTTAATATATGAACTGCTTTTAAGTTAACATCAATCATTTCTAGTTCTCTTTTCAAATCTACTTCTTCGTAATCCCCAAATAGACCAAATCCTGCATTGTTGATTAAAATGTCAATGTCTTCTTTTTTGATTATCATATATAAATCTTTAATTTTCTTTTCATCTGCTAAATCAATAATAATAATTTTAACTTTAGTTTTTAATATATTCTGTAATTCTTCAAGTTTTTCTTTATCTTTTGCTGCAAGAATTAAGTCACAACCTAATTCACTTAAATAGATTGCCATTTCTTTTCCAATACCTGATGATGCTCCGGTTATTAAAGCTTTCATAGAATCATCCTCCTGTTTTAATTATATCATACTTTTATAATTTTGAATTTTTATATTAAAAAGAACTATATCTTTGATAATAGATTTGATCTATTTCTTAGATTAGTTCCTGATATTTGTTTATATATTGAATTCTTATCCTATTACATATGGAGAATTTATAGTGCCATTTCCACTTATTATTTGACTATCTTCTTTTATGGGGGTTTATTTAATGTACCCCTTGGCGAATGTTTGCTTGAATAGTTTCCTTCTTGCATACAAAAAGTATGCTATTTTTATTTATATATTTATGATAGCATACTTTATTTTTTAGTTTAGATTTTTATTATTTATAATTTTTTAATTTAAAACTAATTCATATGGCGAAGTACTTGTTCCTTTTCCTGTTATTTCTACATTAGGTGATAGCGACAATACTGGTCTTACCTCATATTTACCAGAAACTCCAACTGAGAAAGCAGTATCACTTATAGATAGAACCCAAACCCATTGATAGTCATCACCCCCTGCTGGACTCATTGTATACCAAGTATAATTTTGGTATAAATAAGTATTTTGATGATCTGTGTGCGGTTCTGAATTAAATGGACATCCGACCATTACTGCTTCATCTAATGTTAATAATCCAACTTTCATTGTTAATGGCCCCTTACCATTGGCATCTGCTTCACATTTGAGGCTAGGTCCATAACTATTTGTTATTTTCATTATTATTTGAGAACCTAACATTGATGATGTATCAAAATTAGTATATGCTATTTTTGCTTGTTCACAAAAACTACTTTCTACTATTTTTTGATCTAGAGCTGTACTATTTATTGCTGATGCATACCAATTATTTACTGTCTTCATTATTCCACCATCCACATTGCTATTACTGTAGTATATATGGGAAAAATCCCCAGATTTGGAAAATAAACTTTGGCCTATCGAATCTTGTCTTATTACCCTTATGCTTCCATCTTCATTAATACGCACTATTCGATATAAAGCATTACTTGTTGTATCTCCATTTTTTTCTGGTAAACTTATATAATTATTTTCTACTTGTCCTTTATAATAATAACTTGGTAGATCAGAATTGGTTTCTGTTGTTACTGAGAGACCATTATTGGTTTTTAATGGTTCGCTTAAAATTACATCATATAATTTCCTATATCCCTCGACATAGTTTATTTCACATGTTCCATTTTGAGTAGCATTGTTTATTGTTAGGATATTGGTTGCTTTATTATAGGTTGCTTCGCCAGTAGTACATGAAACAGAATCCATGACAAGTCCATCCTTAACATTAAATTTAATTACGTTTTGATGACTTGCAAATGTGACGTCTTCGGTTCCTGTATCCTGTTCAAATATTCGTATTGATATTCTTCCTGCGGTTGATACTGTTAAACTTAAAGTATTTTGTCCTTCAGTTTCGTTTGTAAATAAGGCATAGCTTGTAAATGTTGTTAACGAAAATAATGAAATTCCCACCAAAACAAAGATGATAATGTTCATCTTTTTTACTTTTGTTAATGGGGTTTTATTTAATGTACCCCCCCCCCTGGCGAATGTTTGTTTGCATAGTATTCCTCCTTGCATACAAAAAAGTATGCTATTTTTATTTATATATTTATAATAGCATACTTTATTTTTGTTTTCAATTTTTTTCTATATATTTATTTTCTATTACTCTAGTTCTGATAATAATTCTTTGTATTTGTTTATCTTTTCTTCAAGCTCTTGAATATTTTCTTTTAGATTCTGATTTGATGCTTCTTTAGATTCAATTTCTTCATTAAGATCTTCAATCATTTCATTTAATTCATTTATTTCCTCTTGATATCTATTGAATTCTAGACTTTTTTCTTTCTCTTCTTGTTGATACTTTTCTATGTTTTCTTTTAATTTGGCAATGTTTTCTTTATTAGCTGTTATTGTAATTTTGACTTCAGAAACATTATCATAATTATGTATTTCTTTATTTTTTAAATCTTCAAGAATTTGATTTATTACTTTTTTATCTTCAAATAAGTTGTTGTTATAGAAGTGGAATACCACGATATTATTATACTTATCAATTTGAGGTTTACTATATATATCATAATATTCAATATCTATTTTAATGTTTTTAATATTGTTATTTACTACATATTCTTGAACATAACGACTTTCTATTACTAAGTTATTTTCCATTTTTATTTCAAAATTAGCTTTGATTGGCTCAACAGTATTTTCATCAATATACTTTATACTTGATATTTCAATTGCTGTTATACCTATTCCTATTCCTCCAAGTAATAGTGATACTATTAATAATATAAACAAAATTTTAGAATTATTTTTATTATTAAAGATAAAGTTGAATACAACATTTATGAGTAAATATAAGAATACTAAGGCTGATATGATTATAATAATTGGTCCTACATATAGTATTCCTTTGAAAATTAATAACAAAGCAATTACTAATAGTGCTAATAAGATTATAAAGCCAATGATAAATGGTATGGTAAACAATAGAACGAATCCTTTTATGAAGATTGTTAATGTTTTTCCTAAAAGGTTAATAATTTTTGATGTTTCTTTTACTTTTTTCTCTTTTATAATTATTTGTTTAGGTATATTATCATTGTTTGATCTTGATATATTGTCTTGTTCTTCTTTTGTTTCTTGACTTTTAACTTCATATTTATCTAAAAATCTGGTTTTGTAAATATAGAAAAAGATAATAATACTAAAGATAAGATATGCAATATTTAATAATCCTTCGAGAATGTTAAAGATAATTATACCACTTTTACCTATACCATAGAATATTTCTCCAATCATGGATTCTATAGCTCTATAAGGGATGTATACTACAAATAGAGATATTATTATAAGAAATAACTGTAATATACATTTAAATATTTCATGTGATGTCATATCATGGAACATTATTATTGTTTGATTAATACTGTTTAATAGTTCATCAATAATGTTATAGTTTGTTTTCCTTTCTTTAGATATTTCCTTTATTTCATCATTTGTTAAAATCTTCTAGTGTACAATGAAATATTTTACACATTGCTAATAATTTATCCATTTCAGGATAGGTAGTTCCTGATTCCCATTTGGATACTGATTGTCTTGAAACATCTAACATGTTTGCAAGTTCTTCTTGTGATAGGTTTTGTTCCTTTCTTAATTTTTGTAATTTTTCACTGAAATTCATTTCTTTCACCTCGATAAAATCTTATTATAAAACCCAGTTGCGTTCTACCAATTTTCAGTTGTTTTTTGTCAACTTCTGGTTGCTTTTTATTATTTTATCATATTTTTCAAATAAAAAAGATACCTTGTGGTATCAATTTATTTTACAAATTCTAAAATTACCATTAAGGCATCATCGCCTTTTCTTTCATCTAATTTTAAAATTCTTGTATATCCTCCCTGACGTTCTTTGTAACGTGGAGCGATTTCATCAAATAATTTTTTTGTTGCTTCTGTATTATTCATTAAGAATGCTAAAACTTTTCTTCTAGAAACTAGTGTAGCTTTTTTAGCATGAGTGATTAATTTTTCAACATCACGTCTTGCTGTAATTGCTCTGGCTTCGGTAGTTTCGATTCTTTCATTCATAATAAGGCTTATTGCTAAATTAGCACGCATGCTTCTTCTGTGTTTGCTATCTACACCTAATTTTTTATATGCCATAGTACTCACTCCTTTTAATCTTCATCTTTTAAAGTAAGGTTTAACTCTTTTATTTTATCCATTACTTCTTTTAATGATTTCTTTCCTAAATTACGTATTTTCATTACTTCATCACTTGATTTATTAACTAAATCTTGTAATGTATGAACTCCAGCTCTTTTTAAACAGTTATAGGCACGAACTGAAAAATCTAAATCTTCGATTGCAGTTTCTAAAGCTTTTTGTTTTGGATCTTCTTTCTTTTCAATCATCATTCCACTTATATCTGCGATATTACTGATGTTTGCTGCTATTTCTAAATGTTCGATTAAGATTCTTGAAGCTAATGCTACTGCTTCTTCTGGTTTTATTGAACTATTTGTCCAAACTTCTAGTATTAATTTATCATAATTTTCATTTTGTCCAACACGAGCATCTTCAACTTCAGAAGCTACTTTTTCAATTGGTGAATATAGAGAATCTATTGCAATTACACCAATTTTTTTATCTGATAATAGCTTTTTGTTTTCATCTGCTCTTACATATCCACGTCCAGATGATACAGTCATTTCCATTTCTAATTTGCCACCTTTGGCTAATGTTGCAATGACTAAATCTTTGTTAATTATCTCAACGTCAGCATCACACATAATATCTCCAGCAGTTACTGGTCCTTCTTCACTGGCAGATATTCTTATTATTCTATCTTCTTCACAATGTTTTTTAATAACAACATTTTTTAGATTAAGAATAATTGTAGTAACGTCTTCTACTACTCCTTCCATTGTTTGGAATTCATGCAATACTCCATCTATTTTTACACTTGTAATTGCACTTCCTGGAAGAGATGATAACATTACTCTTCTTAGAGCATTACCGATAGTATAACCAAAACCTCTTTCTAATGGTTCTAGTTCAAATCTACCATAATTACTTTTTTCTACATAATCTGTAATTTTATAATTTGGTTTTTCAAATTGAATCATGAACTTTTCCTCCTTTATTAGTTACGTGGTCTTTTTGGTGGACGACATCCGTTATGTGGA
>CAZEAD010000017.1:10264-11661 GCA_964510115.1 uncultured Mycoplasma sp. | reverse complement strand
CTATCTCTACCATCTATAAAAAATTCATATTTATTATTCATATAAATTATCCTTTCAAATTATCATTTAGCAATTTGCTCTAGAACCATTATACCATACAAAAAGGCATTTCTTATCAAAACACCTTTCATTTGTACTTATTTTCTCTATATTTATTTAATCTATCATAAATTATCACACTTGTGGTACATTATGCTCAATAACTCTATTGACAACTCTTTCTTGCATTGGTTCAATAATTGGTTGTTGAGTCATACCAACCATTGGTTGTGTTCCAAAAGAATTCATTGCTTGTGATTGGCTAAAATCAATATCAATATTTCCAGAATTATTATCAATATCAATCATTCCATCTTGAAATTGTGCATCCATAAAATTTTGCCTGCGATCACACATTCTATTAAACATTTATAAATCCCCCTATCTGTTTTATGATATGAAAAAATAAAAATAATGTATAAAATAAAAGCCCAAGCAAAAGAAAAAGTATAACAAAATTGTTATACTCAAATTACATAGCATCTTTTCTTGAAAAATTAAGTCTTCCTTTATTATCAGAACCAATTGCTTTAACAACAATTTCATCACCAAGTTTAACAACATCCTCAACCTTTGCAACATGATCCTTAGATAACTTAGAAATATGTACTAATCCTTCACATCCAGGCCATACCTCTACAAAACAACCAAAACTTTCAATCTTAACAACCTTAGCAGTATATATCTTTCCAACTTCAACTTCTCTAGTAATACCCTCAATCATTTTAATTGCTTTATCAATAACCGCATAATCATTATGATATAAAATTATTCTTCCATCATCTTCTATATCAATTTTAATAGCATTTTTATCATTTACAGAAATAACACCACTAGCATCCTGAATTATCTTAGTAATAACATCTCCACCACGACCAATAACATCTTTAATCTGTGATTCTTTAATCTGCATTTGTTTAATTTTAGGAGCATAAGGTGATAATTCTTTTCTTGGCTCACTAATAGCTTTTGACATATTCTCTAAAATTTCAAAACGTGCTTTTCGTGCTTGAGCTAATGCCTCTTTCAAAATCTCAAAATTTATTCCTTCAATCTTAATATCCATTTGTAAAGCACAAATACCATTTTTAGTACCAGCTACTTTAAAATCCATATCACCATAATGATCTTCAGCACCTTGAATATCTGTTAAAATTGTATATTTATCACCATTAGATATAAGACCCATAGCAATACCAGCTACCATTTCTTTAATAGGAACTCCTGCAGCCATCAAAGACATACAGCTAGCACAAATTGACGCCTGAGAAGAAGAACCATTACTTTCCAAAACCTCTGCAACAGTACGAATTGTATAAGGGAAATCTTCCTCACTAGGTATAACTTGCGATAAAGCC
>CAZEAD010000017.1:0-10254 GCA_964510115.1 uncultured Mycoplasma sp. | reverse complement strand
TCTACCAGTTTCTCCAACTGAGAAAGAAGGAAAATTATAATGATGCATGAATCTTTTGCCTTCTTCATCACTTAAACCATCTAAAATTTGATATTCACTAATGGATCCTAAAGTTGTTACACTAAGAACCTGAGTTTGCCCTCTTGTAAACATTGCAGAACCATGAGTTCTAGGTAAAATATCAACTTGTGAATCAAGAGGTCTAATCTCATCAACCCTTCTACCATCTGGACGAATCTTCTCATCAGTAATAAGCCTTCTAATCTCTTCATACTGAATCATTTCTAAAACTTCATTTACTTGTTTTAAAATATCTTCCAAATTCTCATCATTAGCATACATTTGGGTAAAGTTTTCAATAACTTCAGCCTTTAATTCATCTATTTTTTCTTGTCTTGCTAATTTTTCTTCAATTTGAATAGCATTAACCATACGAACAGTGATAATATCACGAACCTTAGCATTAATAACAGGATCAATACTTATAAGTGGATAATCTCGTTTTTCTTTACCTACACTAGCCACAATTGTTTCTTCAAAAGAAATTAACTCCTTAATAGCTTCATGTCCAAACATTAAAGCATCTAACATATCTTCTTCACTAACTTCTTTACTACTTGCCTCAACCATATTAATAGCAGTCTTAGTACCAGCAACGGTCAAATAAATATCACTAAGCTCTTGCTCCTCAACAGTAGGATTAATAACAAACTTACCATCTATTCTTCCAACAACAACACCAGCTATTGGTCCTTTAAAAGGTAAATCACTTATCGATAAAGCAAGTGAAGATCCAAACATTGCAGTAAGTTCAGGTGAATTATTTGAATCAACAGATAAAACATTATTTACTATTTGAACTTCATTTCTAAAACCTTCTTCAAATAAAGGTCTAATAGGACGATCAATTAAACGTGCCGCTAATGTAGCAGCCTCAGTTGGTCTTCCTTCTCTTTTTATGAATCCTCCTGGAATTTTTCCAACAGAATATTGCTTTTCCTGATACAAAACCATAAGAGGAAAGAAATCTCCACTACTAGGCTCACTACCATTACACATAGCAGTTAAAACAACAGTATCACCATATCTAACAAGACATGAAGAAGCTGCCTGCTTAGCCATTTCTCCAATTTCTACAACAATTTTTCTTCCTCGAAAATCGTACTCAAAAACTCTTTTTTCCATAATACCTCCAACAAAAGAAAAGACACTAAAAAAAGTGCCTACTTTCTTAATCCTAATTTTTCTACAACTTCACGATATTTTTGAACATCGTTTTTCATAAGATAATTTAACAAACTTCTTCTTTGTCCAACTTTCTTTAAAAGACCACGTCTTGAATGATAATCATGTTTATGTTCTTTAAGATGTTCTGTCAAGTTGTTAATTTCACTAGTCAAAATAGCAATCTGTACTTCAGCAGAGCCAGTATCTTTTGCATCCCTAGCAAAATCTTTAATAATATTTTGTTTAACTTCTTTAGATAAAGCCATATTATTACCTCCTAACTAATTTTCACCAATACCTAGTAGACAAGGATTTTCGTACTACCACGAATTGGAACAACAATACTATACTATAATTTTATGAATTTAGCAAGTTTTTTTACAATCTTTTAAACAACAAATTTAGCGAATTTTTTAAAATATTTTATACACTTAAAAAATCAAAAAAGAGAATAATTAAAATTCCCTTTATATATTTATACAAAAACATAACTTTATATTTTATTAATAGCTTCGGTAATAATTTCTTTATTCTTTAACAATCGTTCATCATCTGGTTCCATTTCAATAGCAATATTAACCATTTCCAAAGATTTATCAAATTCTTGTTTATTAAAATAAGCAATAGATAATAAATCATAAATAGTATAATTCCAACTAAAAATTTCATTAATATAAGTTTTTTGATGATTAGTAATCTTCAAAGCTTGATTACAATATTTAATAATATCATCATATTCATTAAGTTGATAAGCCAAAAGAGCTGCTTCAACATATCCATCTCTTAAATAAGGAGCTTCTTTTATAGCTTTACTAAGCCACATTTTAGCCTCATCATATCGTTTCAAATTAACATAACAACGAGAAATAAAACGCATCGAAGCTGCTCTCTCATCTTTCCAAGTAGCACTTTTTAATGATAAATGTTTAATAAGCGTATCAATAGCATCATTCCATTTACCATAATACATATATTCTCTACCTAAATAATGCATATTTCTGTCATCATCAGAATCTTCTAAAACAGACAATTCTAAAAGTGGTAAATAGCTAGATCTAGATTTATTAGAATCAGGATAATGATTTAAAGTTATCTTATCTGTTGTTTTTTTATTTTCTTTAAAATTCTTATTCGGCATAAGTACTTCATGAACAGGATGAGTCCATTTATAATTATTCCTTGTATGAATTTTTTCTATATAAAAATTTACTTTTGGAATGTTATTTTCTATTAACCAATTATAGTTATAAGCCAGTCTAGTAGTATTCTTCTCCCAAATTTCTTCAAGAATATTTCGCCATCCTGGTATAAATACTTCATCTAAATCTGTACATACACAAATATCACAATCTAATGGAACAAGCTCTAATGAAGCATTTCTTGCAGTATCAAATCTCCAAGGATTTATTATTTTTGTACTAACATGAGCTCCTAATTTTTTTAATATTTCAACAGTATTATCAGTAGAACCCGTATCTAAAACATATATTTCATCTGCTTCTTTCATAGATTCATACCATCTTTTAGCAAATTTTTCTTCGTTTTTTGTTATTGCATAAACACATATTTTCATAAAATCACCTTACCCCTTGTTATAATATATGTAATAATAATTAAAAAGAAATTGCTAAAAATTTATAACAATTTCTTTTATTTTTTCATTTTGTTTAATTTATGCAGTAGTTCCAGCAGGCCCTGTTGGCCCTTGTGGAATAGTTAAATTTAAAACATAATTTGGTGCATCTCCAGTTATAGTAGCAACAGCTTGAGTTCCAGGTCCACTTGTTGTTACAGTTCCAATTGATAATGTTGGTGTTGCCCCTGTTGGTCCTGTTGGCCCTGTTGCCCCTGTTGGTCCTGTTGGCCCTGTTGCCCCTGTTGCTCCGGTTGGTCCAATTGGTCCTGTTGGTCCAGTTGGCCCTGTTGCTCCTATTGGTCCGGTTGCTCCTGTTGGCCCTGTTGCTCCGGTTGGTCCAGTTGCCCCTGTTGGTCCTGTTGCCCCTGTTGCTCCAGTCGCTCCGGTTAGTCCTGTTGGTCCTGTTGGCCCGGTTAGTCCTGTTGCTCCGGTTGGTCCTGTTGGCCCGGTTGGTCCTGTTGCTCCGGTTGGTCCTGTTGCTCCGGTTGGTCCTGTTGGCCCTGTTGCCCCTGTTGCTCCAGTTGGTCCAGTTGCTCCGGTTGGTCCTCCACTAGGCCCTGTTGGTCCAGTTGGTCCTGTTGGTCCAATAATTCCTACAGTATTAAACCTACAAAAATCAGGATGTCTCATAGGACAATCTCTGCGACAATTATCTTTATCATGATTATTCAAATTCATATTCACCTCCTTTCATACTATTTTATGTATCAAAAATAAATACGAAAAGAGCAAATATACTAGAAACACAAATAAAAATAAAAAAAGAAAAAACTAGAAAAATCTAGTTTTAAACAATAAATAAAATTTTCACTTTATTTTACAACAATATTAACAATTTTATTAGGAACAACTATAACTTTTACAATCTCTTTATCAGAAATATATTTTTTAACATTTTCTAAAGACATAGCCTGTTTTTCAAGTTCAACTTTATCCATATTAACAACAACATCAAAAGTTGCACGAACTTTTCCATTTACACTAACTGCAATACAAACAGTATCATTCTTAGTTTTTAATTCATCATAACTAGGCCATTTACCCTCACAAAGAGGAACACTAGAAAAATGAGAATTCAATTCTTCTGTAATATGAGGAGCAATTGGATTCAAAAGAGTCAATAATGTTACATAATCTTTAACAGTAACATGTTCAACCTCTTCCATTTTATTAAGTAAAATCATAAGAGCCGAAACAGCTGTATTATACTTCATATTATCCAAATCAAAACTAACTTTTTTAATAGTTTGGTTAATAATAACTTCCAAATCCTTAGAATAACTGTCCCCATCAACTACTTTTTCACGTAATCTATCAATTCTATCTAAAAACTTACGACATCCTCGTAAACCATTCTCGCTCCAAGCAGCTTCTTTTTCATAATCACCAATAAACATTTCATAACATCTTAAGGCATCTGCACCATATAACTCTACCATATCATCTGGATTAACAACATTACCTTTAGATTTAGACATCTTCTCTCCATTTTCCCCTAAAATCATTCCATGAGAAACACGTTTTTTAAATGGTTCCTTAGTTGGAACAAGTCCTATATTATATAAAAAACGATGCCAAAATCTTGCATAAAGCAAATGTCTAGTTGCATGCTCCATACCACCATTATAATAATCAACCATACCCCAATAATCTAAAGCATCACGTGCCACAAATTCCTTATCATTATGAGCATCCATATAACGCAACCAATACCAAGAAGAACCAGCCCAGTTAGGCATTGTATCGGTTTCACGTTTAGCAAAACCACCACATTTAGGACAAGTTGTATTTACCCAATCAGTAATCTTAGCAAGAGGACTTTCACCATCATCTGTAGGTTCATATTCCGCAACATCAGGAAGTTTAACTGGTAACTGTTCATAAGGAACAGCAACCCAACCACAAAGTTCACAATATACCAAAGTAATAGTTTCTCCCCAATATCTTTGTCTTTATAAAATCCAATCTTGTAGTTTATAATTAACTTTTTTTCTTCCAATACCATTCGCTTCTAAATATTTAATCATTGCAGCAATAGAATCACTCTTATTATCATATTGATTCAAAAATTCAGAATTAATCATTTTTCCATCGCCAGTATATGGTAAAACATCATCATCACCAGAGGAAATAACAGGAATAATCTCAATATTATACTTTTTAGCAAAATCATAATCACGTTCATCATGAGCTGGAACAGCCATAATAGCACCAGTTCCATATCCCATCATAACATAATCAGCAATATAAATAGGAACTTCTTTACCATTTACTGGATTAATAACCTTCAATCCCTCAATCATAACTCCAGTCTTATCTTTAGCAATTTTTGTTCTTTCAAACTCTGTTTTCTTATTTGCATAATCTTGATATTGTTTAATATCTTCCATATTTTTAATAACAGATTCATATTTCTTAATAATAGGATGTTCAGGAGCCACTACCATAAAAGTTACTCCAAACAAAGTATCAGGACGAGTTGTATAAACAACTAACTCATCATCAAAATCTTTAATAGGAAACTTAACTTCCGCTCCAGTTGATTTACCAATCCAATTAATTTGAGCAACTTTAGTACGTTCTTGAAATTGAGTATCATCAAGACCATTTATCAATTCTTCAGCATAATCACTCATCCTAAGCATCCATTGTTCTTTTTCACGCTGTTCAACCCTACTTCCACATCTCTCACAAACACCACCAGCAGCATCTTCATTAGAAAGACCAGTTTTACAATTAGGACACCAATTAATGTTTTTCTTAGCTTTATATGCCATACCATGCTCAAAAAACTTTAAAAATTGCCATTGAGTCCACTTATAATAACTAGGATCAGTAGTAGAAAATTCTCTAGACCAATCGAATAAAATACCAAGTTTTTGAATTTGAGCCTTAAACGTCTTAATATTTTCCAAAACAGCTACAGAAGGATGAATATGATTTTTAATTGCATATTGCTCTGCTGGAGCACCAAAAGCATCCCAACCAATAGGAAACAAAACATTATAACCCATCATTCTTTTCTTTCTAGCCATAGCATCCAAAGCAGTATAACTTCTTACATGACCAACATGTAACCCAGCCCCACTTGGATATGGAAACTCAATTAAATAATAAAATTTTTCTTTTTTACTATCATTATAAGCTTTATAAGTCTCATGCTCCATCCAATACTTCTGCCATTTATCTTCAACATATTTATGATTATACATTTTTTATCATTCCTTTCTTCTTCAAATAAATTCCATATAATTTATAACTACAAAACATAACTAAAAAAATAAGTACAAAAGCAAGCAAAATTTTAACAAAAAAAACATCAGTAATCTCAGTAATTAACAAAATAACTCCAACATTAATTGCATTAATAATCGAAAGATCTCTTGATAATTTATAAAAACTTATTTTATTAAAATCAACTTGATAAATATTAACAAATAACCTTCCCTCAATATTCAAATCGGTCTTAGTAGGTTTTTTCTTTTTTTTAAGTTGCTTTAAAGTTGTAAAATAATAAAACAAATAAATAAGTGCAAAAGCTCCAACAAACTTTAAAATTAAAATAGCAACTTTCTCCATATAAACACCAAACTTTCAATGTTATTATAGTAAATTTTCAACAAAGTATCAATATTTTCCAAAAAGAAAAAAAGAGGAAACCTCTTATTTCATATAAAATACTTCCAATTTATTTTCATTATGTAACATTTTTACTGTAACCTCAGTAGGATAACCTAAATCTTTTTCATACTCTATATTAACAGTAATAATCCATGCATTAGCATCAGTTATCTTCTTATAAGAATAACTTCCACTTCTAGTATTTTTAACTGTCACATTTTTTACTTTAGGTAATTCTTGCTTACGATCTCCATAAATATTATGTTCTACATACTTATAAACAGTATTAGTAGCTTCAGTAGCAAAATTTTCCCTATAATCTTTCAAAACAAAATCTGTTCCACCAACATCACTTTTAGATATTTTATTATCTATATTATAGAAATCAGCAACCATCAATTGAGCAATTAATTTTGCATAATCTTCATCATTTACTTCTTCTTTAGACAAAGTATCCTTAAGTTGTTCAAAAAGACTTTTGTACAATTTAGTAGCATTATCCTCAAGTTTATATCCATATTCTTTAATCTCATTAACAACTTCAGGTTTTTTAGCAACATCAGAAGAATTAAGCTTACTATAAATTCTAAAACCACCATAAGCTAATACACCGACTAACAATAATACAACTATTAATATTAAAGCTCTTTTAACACCCTTTTTTAATCTCATTATTCCACCTCACTAGCATAAGAATCATCTTCTTTAAAATAATTATACACTATAATGTCATTAGAAACACTTAAAATTTTAGAAGTTTTTTCTTTTTGCTGTAAAACATAATCATCAGACAATGGATTTTTCGTCAATAACTTATATTCACCCTTATTATCATTATAATAAATATAATTAGTAACAAAATTACCTCCAGGGAAAACAACTAAATTATCAACATCCTTCTTATTCTTTTTCGCATCCGCAATCACTTGGAAAATATCATGTCCCAAAGCATACTCCATATCAAACCCTAACATATTTCCAAGCGTAGGCATCACATCATACATTCCAGTGGCAACAGTAACTTCTTGTCCATAATCTTTTTGAAATTTCTTATCATTTGACCAAATAATAAATGGAACTTTTCTATTAAGTTCATAAAAATAATAATCTATATCTACTCTTCTAGGATCATCTTCATCATAAACATCATTAGTAGTATAATCATAATTATAAAAACGTTCCCAATTTGAATAAGAAAGCCTTGCATCATGATCACCATATATAACAATAACTGTATCATCTAACAATTTATTTTCTTTTAATAAACTCACTAACAACCCAATTTGAGCATCAGCATAATGAACTGATTTAATATAATTTCCCATCTTAGTATCTTCCAAATATTGATACTTAACCCCATTAACAGTCTTAGAAACATCAAACTCACCATAAGTCTCAATATCCGCAAAAGGAGTATGATTAGTTAAAGTAATCAAAGTTCCATAAAAATGTTTATTTTCTTTATTGATTTGTACAATTTTCTCAACAGCCTGTCTCATAAAAGAAGCATCAGTAAGTCCAAATCCACTTGTTTCATCTATTTCAAAAGAAGACTTTTCATAAAAATGTTGATAACCCAAATTTTCATGCATAATATTACGATTCCAAAAATCACCAGTATTAGCATGCATACTAAATGTATAATAACCCATATCAGTAAGTTTCTTATATCCAGTATTAAAAGTCCTATCATAATAATTAATAAATACTGAACCATTATTAATTGGTAATATTGAAGATGCATAAGTAAACTCAGTATCACTACTAGTACCAATACTTACTTGAGAATAAAAATTACTAAAATAAATACCTTCTTTAGATAATTTATTTAAATTAGGAGTTACCTCTTTACCATTTATTTTTAATCCCAACATAGCACTTTGCATACTTTCAGCATGAATAGCAATTACATTCTTATCTTTTAAAATATTCGTGTATTCATTTTTAGACTTCTTATGATTATTTTCTTGATAAAATTCTGTTATATTTTTATAAGCCTTATCTGAACCAAACAAAGAAGCCATTTTAGGTTCTACACTTTTAACAACATCATTAATTTGATACAAATAAACGCCAAATTTTGATACTAGATATTCTCTATTCCACTGTGTATAAAATCTTGAAAAATCAGTAGATTTTAAAGTTAATAAAAATGCTATACCAATAATACCAAACCATGAAAGCATTAATTTAACAGGATAATAAAAACTCAAAGAATTATCTTTTTTCTTGCCCTTCTTTTTTAATAAAACTACAAAGAAAATTAAAAACCAAAAATAAATAAAATGATGTAATTGTAATAAATCCCCAACTACATTGGCTTCCCCAGTATCATAATTAGCTATAGCAAAAGAAATAAAAGTAACTGATATAAAAGAATCATAATAAGAATAATAAATACTATTAGCAACAGTTATAATAACAGACAATACAACCAAAATAATCATATAAAGCTTTCTAAACAAATCATTTCTTTTTCTAGGAATTAAAAAATAAAATGAAGCGAAAAACAAAGAAACAACAATATCAGCCAAAATAGGAGATATAGCAAAAACATTCTTTACAGTAAAAGCTCTAAGTAAAATACCATTAAAAGCTGAACCCAAAACATAATAAAAAACCAAAGGATTTTCTAAGAATAAAGACTTAGTATCTAAAAAAAACTTTCTTAAAAACTTATCACATTTTACAAAAAAATTACGAATTTTACTATTATTTATTTCTTTTTTATCTTTACTTTTCATCATTAAACACTTCCATCCAACTTTGTATCATCATATCTAGCAACATTAGTATTAATAGCCATTCCAAAAACAAATAAATATGCTAATAAATACACCCAAGTTAATAATACCAAAATATTAGCAAAATTTCCATATAAAGCACTATAATTTGCAATATTAGTAATATAAAAAGCAAACACTTGAGTTACAATAATCCAACTAATTGTTGTAAAAATAGCACCATAAACTGTTTTCTTACGCTTTATTTTTCTATCTGGAGCTAAAGTATATATAAGTTGAATACACAAAAATATTACAAAGAAAGACGCTAATATCTTTAAAGTTTTATAAACAAATAAATAAAAAGATAAATTTTCTGGCTTAGGTATCAAAGACAAAATAAATTCAATAATAAAATCACCAAAAACAGGAATTAAAAGAATAAACAACAACAATATAACAATAATAATAGTCATAAAAATTGCCTTAATTCTAGTTTGAATCCCACTTGGATTTTGAATACCATATAAAGCATTAGAAGTAATAATAATAGAAGCTGTTCCATTAGTGGATAAAAATATATAAAAAACAAGCAAAAGAGCAAAATTATTATAAGAACTAGCAGAATCAATAGCACTAATTAAAATATCAATAACAACTTTGGGAACATGTCCATCCAAAATTGTCACCAAATCAACATTAGATATAAATAATGAAGCAATTAAAGCACTAATAGCCAAAATAGGAATCAAAGACATAAGTAAATAGAAAGCGAGTTGTCCTGGTAAAACTCGCATTTCTGGTTTTTTTAAAATAGTAATAAAATGTTTAATAACATTATTAATCTTTTCTTTCATATTATCTATAATTTTGTTCCTTATCCATACGCATATTAATAGTAGCTTCATTTATTGCATCATCAATTGTTTTAATCTCATCTTCAATCATGCTATAACCAATAGCAGCCCCAAATCCATGTGGTAACTTTTCAAACTCACGTGCTAATTTAGATACATAAGTATTAACCTGTGTCTTACTATAACCAAT
>CAZEAD010000016.1:0-12575 GCA_964510115.1 uncultured Mycoplasma sp. | reverse complement strand
CGTTTCACCATAAAAACATATGTTATAATTAAAACAAAAAGGAGTAGTAACAATGATTTTAAATGTAAGTGGTAGAACAGATATTATCGCTTTTTATACAGATTGGTTTTTAAATAGATATCAAGAAGGATATATTGATGTTAGGAATCCCTTTTATCCTAAACAAATAAGCAGGATAGAATTAAAAGATGTTGATGCTATTCTATTTTGTACCAAAAATCCTCTTCCTATATTAAAACATTTAGATGAAATTAAAAAACCAATTTTTTTTCATATTACATTGACTTCCTATAAAAAAGATATTGAACCAAACGTTCCAAATAAAAAAGATATAATAGAAGCAATCAAACAAATATCGGCTAAAATTGGAATAGAAAATGTTTATTTAAGATATGATCCCATATTTATAAATGAAAAATATACAATAGAATACCATATTAAAGCCTTTGATAGAATTTGTACATTATTAGATGGCTATATTAAACATATAATAATTTCCTTTCTTGATGATTATAAAAACGTTCGAAAAAATCAAAACATAATAAAACCAAAAAAACTAACAGAAACAGACTATAAACAAATTGGAGAAAATTTAATAAAATCTGCAAGAAAACATAATATCAGTATCCAAACCTGCTGTGAAGATAAAAGATTAACTGAATATGGTTTCCTAAATCAAGATTGTCTTTCTAAAGAATTAGCGGCAAGAATTACAGGAAAAACTAAATTTAAAAAATGGAAAGCCAGAAATAATAAAAACTGTAATTGTGTAGAAATGGTTGATATCGGAGTATATAATTCTTGCTCCCATTTTTGTAAATATTGTTATGCCAATTACGATGAACAAAAAGTTTTAGAAAATAAAAAAAAGCACAATCCTAATTCTTCATTACTAATTGGAGAACTAGAAAAAGATGACATCATCAAAATAAGACAAAACTAAAAAATTAAAAACCTAAATATTTTTATCATTTACCTGTTTTTTTAAATTATCAATTTCCTTTTGCATAGCCACAATCATCTTATGAAGTAAATCTAAATAATCAGGATCATTAACACCAGAAGTAGCCTTACTATTATTTAACCTCTCAGTTTGCACTTGCCTATAAAAAGCATTAGTAGATAACACTTGAGCTACTAACATTAACCAATTTCCTAAAGCGTTTTGTTCATTAGCGGTCAAATCATCGATTAACAAATAACCGATAATAACAGCACTCAAGCTAAAACTTTTAGCAGAAACATTTGGTAAGGCCATAACATCACCACTATAAATATATTAGACAAAAGAGATATAAAGAATAAAATTACCTTAAGATATAACGTTTATACAAATCCTTAAATAATTTTAAATGTTCTCTTTCTTGATTGATAATATACATAATTAAATCTTTAATATAAATATCATCAATCAAATCATATATCCTTAAATAATTATTAATAGCAGTCTCCTCAGATTCTATATCAGTATTCAATATAGATTTTAAACTGGTAACAAATGATACATTACCAGAATTCCAAAGCCTAAAAACATCATCATTTCTTACAGTGCCCATGATAGGAACACATCCAAGTAATTTTATTGCCTCTCCTAAATAATAAAAATGAGACATTTCATTAATAGCAATATCTTTTAAAGTATTGGAAATTTCTGGGAATTCATCTTTTAAAAAAATAGATTGAAAAATATATAAATTAACAGCAGTGTCTTCACTAACATCACCAGCATAAACATCTAAAAGAATTCGAGCATATTCTTTATTTTTTTTAAAAACCTTAACATTATAGTCCATAATTCACCTCATAAAAATATATTAAGAAAAATAAAAAAAGATGACTCAGTCATCTTAAATCTCTTCAATTTTCATCAAATTAGTAGTTTTTGAACTAGAAGTAGGGAAGCCACCAGTTACAATAACAGTATCCCCCTTATTTAAATCAATAAACTCTTTTGCTTTTTCTAAAGATGCCGAAATAATCTCATCAGTAGTTTCCAAAACTGGAATATGGCTAGTATAAACACCAAAATTAAGAGCAAGAGATCTTCGTACACTTTCATTAGGACAAGTAGCAAATATTAAACATTTTGGACGAAGATTACTAATCTTTCTAGCAGTAAAACCACTCATAGTAGTGGCAATAATAAGTTTTGAATTAAGCAAATTAGCACTTTCAGCAACACAACTAGCAATAGTTTGAGTAAGCCCAATTTTCTTTTTATAATCAACATGATAATTATAATCCAAATGATTCTCAGTAACTGAACAAATATTAGCCATATGCCATACAGTTTCAATAGGATATTTACCAACTGTAGATTCACCACTTAACATTACCGCATCAGTACCATCAAGAATAGCATTAGCAACATCACTAACTTCAGCTCTTGTAGGACGAGCATTTTTTTTCATTGATTCCAACATTTCAGTGGCAACAATACAAATTTTTCCTTGTTCACGACATTTTTTAACAATCGATTTTTGAATAATAGGAAGCTCAGCCATTGAAACCTCGACTCCTAAATCACCTCTAGCAACCATAATGCCATCAACAACATCTAAAATATCATCAAGATTACTAATTCCAAGACTACTTTCAATTTTAGCAATAATTTTTAAATCATCACGACCGTGATCCTTTAAAATTTCAAGTACTTCTAAAACTTCATCCTTAGTAGAAACAAACGATAAAGCTAAAAAATCACCATCATGTTGACAAGCATAAATTATATCATTGCGGTCATCATCACTAATAAATGGAATATCAAGTTTAACACCTGGAACACTAAGACTTTTTCTATCTCCTAAAACACCACCATTAATAATTTTACAAGTGACACCATCATTTTCTTTAGAAACAACTGTAATTTTCATTAAACCATTTTCTAATAAAATAACATCTCCAACTTTTAAAGAATCAATAGCTTTAGCATGATTTACAGAAAATCTTTCTTCATTTCCTAAAACTTTTTCTTTTACAATCCTAATATTTTTACCAGCTTCTAAAGTTATTCCACCATTAACAACTTCACCATTTCTAAACTCTGGCCCTTTAGTATCATATAAAATAGCAACAGGAATACCAGTCCTTTTCCTTACCTCTTTAACAGAGGCAACAACAGCTTTCTTCTCTTCATCTGTCGCATGTGAAAAATTAATGCGTGCAACATCCATTCCATTTCTTACCATACTTTCCATAACATCAGGATTAACAGAAGCCGGACCAATACTACAAATAATTTTAGTTTTTTTCATTTCTTAACCACTCCTTATAAATTATATAATAAAAAAATCTATCTAATAATACCATATAAGTCAAAAAAAGCATAGAAAAAGCTTAAAACTTAATCAAAAATAAACACAATTTTTTAAGTAAACTATCTTAAACCATCAACAGTATGCTAAAAAGCAAAAATTTGTTTTTCTAATCCATATTTATATAATTAATAATTAATTAAAGTTTTAAAAAATGCACCAAAAAGACAAAAATAAGAAATAATAATTATATTACCAATAAATTAAATATCCACGAAAAATATCAAATAAAGTACCATACATTAAAATAAAAACATATCATAAATTAGGTGATTAATATGAATAATAAAGTAATAATAGATGCTTATCGAGGAGGTAACGATTTAGGTTTTACAGGCAATAATATAACAGAAAAAGATTTTACTTTAGAAATATCTAATTATATAGGAAAACGTTTAAATGAACTAGGGATCGAAAATACATTAGTTAGAACTAAAGATGAAACAATAACAGATGAAGAACGTATAAATAGAATAAAAAACATTTATGGATCAGGCAATAATATTATAGTAATATCCAATCGTTTAAATAAGGGTGGCACTGAAGGCATAGAAATAAATTATGCTCTTAGAAATAATAGTACCCTAGCTCAAAAATTAGAAAGCCAGTTTCAGAATTTAGGATTTTTGGTAAAATTTCCATATCAATTAAGATCGGAGGAAGACACTTCCTTAGACCAAGACATAATAATTAGAGATACCAAAAACAATCAAACAATTGTAATAAAGTATGGAAATGTTGATAACTTAGCAGAATCAGAACAACTAAAAAATAATATAGAAGATTATGGAGAAGCTGTAGTAAGAGCCATAGCACAATATTTAAACATTCCATATCTTCCAAATAACGAAAATAGCTACATCGTTCAAAAAGGAGATAGCCTATATCAAATAGCAATTAGATTTAACACCACAGTAGATAAAATAAAAGAAGTTAACAATTTAACTAGCAACAATTTATCAATAGGACAAGTGCTAACAATACCAAAATCAGATAATAATCAAAATACAAACAATATAACATACACAGTTCAAAAAGGAGATACTCTATACCAAATAGCAAGTAAATTTAACACTACAGTAGACCAAATAAAAAAAATAAACAACTTAACTAGCAACAATTTATCAATAGGACAAGTGCTAACTATTCCAAAAACCAATAATAATCAAACTCAAAATAATATAACGTATACAGTTCAAAAAGGAGATAGTCTATATCAAATAGCAAATAAATTCAACACTACAGTAGAAGCTATTAAAAAAGCTAACAACTTAGCTACCAATACTCTTCAAATAAATCAAAAACTAACAATTCCAGTTTCTAAACAACCAACTACTTATATCGTTCAAAAAGGAGATAGCCTATATCAAATAGCCAACAAATTCAACACTACAGTGGATAAAATAAAAAAAACAAATAACTTAGCTACTAATACTCTTCAAATAGGTCAAGAATTAATAATAAATTAATTATCTTAAAATAAAAACTAAATCAATAAAAAAACATTTATTCACAACTTTTCAGAAATAATTAGAACTAAAATCTTTAAGGAAAAACATATAAGTGCTATACTATTACTATAAAAAAAGTGGAAGTGATGTATTATGAGATATAACCCCAATCCTAAAATCGGATTAACAAAAGAACAAATAAATCAAAGAAAAGAAACAAAATTAGTTAATCTTGATACAACCCCAAAAACTAAAACTATACCTCAAATAATAAAAGGACATCTCTTCACATACTTTAATTTTCTCAACATTCTTTTAGGATCATCAATTATCATTGCCGGTTTAATTGGAAACAGATTTCTTGATTCCCTAAAAAACTGCCTTTTTATGGGAGTAATATTTATAAATACTATTATTAGTATCATCCAAGAAATTCGAAGCAAACAAATAATAGATAAACTTTCAGTTCTTAAAGAAAATAAAGTAACAGTAATACGTGAAGGAAAAAAAGAACAAATAAAACCAGATGAAATTGTTTTAGATGATATCATCTTTTTGGCAACAGGAAACCAAAATGTAACAGATTCCATAATTCAAGAAGGAGAAGTAGAAGTAAACGAAGCGTTCATAACTGGAGAAATAGAACCCATCTTAAAAAAACAAGGAGATATGCTTCTTTCAGGGAGCTTTATTGTAAGTGGCAATTGTCTTAGTAAAGTTGAACACATAAAAGAAGATAACTACATTGCTAAAATATCTAAAGATGCAAAATATATAAAAAAAAG
Organism: uncultured Mycoplasma sp.; assembly: GCA_964510115.1. GTDB lineage: Bacteria > Bacillota_I > Bacilli_A > RF39 > UBA660 > UMGS1572. The sequence goes on along the minus strand of CAZEAD010000016.1, from coordinate 7,025 downwards.
CAATTCTGTAATTCTAGAATCATTTACCAAGCTTTTAAAAATACTATCAATAATTATTATCCCAATCGGAATAATTTTGTTTATTCAACAAATGATAATAAGTAACTATGATATTACAACCTCAACATTTGCAACAGTAGCAGCTCTAATAGGAATGATTCCAGAAGGATTAGTATTATTAACTTCCTCAGTAATGGCAGTAAGCATCATAAGGCTATCTAAATATAAAGTATTAGTTCAACAACTATACTGTATTGAAACTCTTGCTAGAGTGGATGTCATTTGCCTAGATAAAACAGGAACAATAACCGAAGGAAAAATGGAATTGTTTGATATAATTTCTAGAGATAGTGATTTAAAAACTATCGAAAAAACTTTAAAAAAACTAACAAGTGCCATTAGTGATGAAAATACAACTATAAATGCCATTAGGGAAAAATATTACCAATCAACAAAAATAACAACAAAAATAATCCCTTTTTCATCTAAAAGAAAATTCTCTGCGGCATTAATAGATAATGAAGCAATCTATCTAGGAGCACCAGAATCACTATTAAAGGATGAATATAAAAAAGAAGAACAACTAATAAAGCCATATCAAGAAAAATATCGTGTTCTCTTATTAGCGAAATCTAAAACTCTAAGTAAAAACCCTAGTCAGTTGGAAATAATGGGCTATTTGTTAATAAGAGATAAAATTAGAAAAGAAGCCAAAAAAACCATAAATTATTTTAAAGAACAAAATATAAAAGTTAAAATAATTTCTGGAGATAATTTAACAACAGTAACCAATATAGCAGAAATGGCCGATCTTCATGATTTAAAAGGTATTGATTTTAATAGTTTAAAAGACGATGAAATATTAGAGGCTACAAAAGAATATGATATCTTTGCTAGAGTAACCCCAGAAGGTAAGAAAAAAATAATTACAGCTTTAAAACAACAAGGACATACTGTTGCGATGACAGGAGATGGAGTAAACGATGTTTTAGCCTTAAAAGAAGCCGACTGTTCCGTAGCAGTAGCAAGTGGTAGTGAAGCAGCTAGAAATGTAAGCGAAATAGTTTTACTAGACTCTAATTTTGATTCCATGCCAAAAGTAATACTTGAAGGAAGAAGAACAATAAACAATATTGAAAGATCATCATCACTCTTATTAGTAAAGACAATCTTCACACTTATTCTAATAATAGTATGCATTCTAACCTCAACAACATATTACTTCATTCCAATCCAATTAACATTAATTACTTTTTTTACGATTGGTAGTCCTTCATTTTTTCTAGCCCTAGAACCTAACAATGAATTAGTAACAGGTAATTTCCTTTTAAAAGTTATTGGTAAAAGTATCCCAGCAGCTTTAACAATAGCCTTAAACGTTTCCTTTATCATGAATTTAAAAGAAGTATTAAAATTATCAGGAAGTCAAGCATCCACTATTTCAGTACTATTAACAGCGACAACAGGTTTTATATTCCTATATAAAATATGTAAACCATTTACTAAATATCGCTTAATGTTATATATAATATTATTATCAGGATTCATATATGCCAGTACCATTCACTATAAATTCTTTAATATAATAACATTAAATAAAAAGACATTAATCATATACTTGATTTCAGTATTAATAACAATAATTGTTTATAATATAATTAATAAAATAGTACAAAAAATATTAAACAACATAACTACTAGATCCAAAAACTAGTAGTTTTTTAACATAAAACTTGAGCTTAATTCCTTAACATATTATAATAAAAATGGAGATGATTACATGATACCAAATATTATAACCTCAATAAGATTAATCAGTACAATACCTTTAGCACTATATATTTATTTTTCAGGAATTCACAATATGTGGCCATTAGTATTCTTTATCTTAATAATAATAACAGATTTTTTAGATGGTTATATTGCTAGACACTATAATATGGTAACAGAATTAGGTAAAGTATTAGATCCAATTGTTGACAAATGCCTAGTAATATTTACCACTATTGCTCTATTATTAAATAAAACAATCCCTTTTTATAGTTTGTTTATCTACATTAGAGATATAATTGTAGCAATTGGAGGATATGTTTTAATGTATAAAAAGAAAATGATAATTCCTGCAGATATCTTTGGTAAAATAAAAACAGTTTTGCATTTCTTAGCCTTAGCGGTCGTTTTATATCTAGGTAAATGGAATATCTATTCTTTAATACTATTAATTTTAGGACTTTTAACATTAATACCAGAAGCCATTTTAGTATACAAAAAATACTTAAATCCTAAAAAGGAGCAAATTAATGGATAAAGAAATTATAATTCAAAAAAAAGTAAGTAACCAAATCCTAACTAAAGAAGAATTATCATACTTTTTTTTAGGATACTTAAATGACGAAATAACTGATGAAGAAATGACCAGATTATTAAAAGCAATATGTAAAAATAATTTAAATACCCAAGAAATAATTGATTTAACAGACATATTCATCCAAAGTGGTGAAAGAATAGACTTAAAAGGAATTAAAGCAATAGATAAACATTCAACTGGAGGAGTAGGAGATAAAATAACATTGATTCTAGCACCAATACTATCAAGTTTAGATATTTATGTTGCCAAAATGAGTGGGCGTGCTTTAGGTTATACTGGAGGAACAATTGATAAACTTGAATCTATCAAAGGATTCCAAGTAAACTTAACTAATGAACAATTTATAAAAGAATTAAAAGACATAAAAATGGCAATTACCAGTCAAACCAATAACCTTTGCCCACTAGATAAAAAAGTTTATGCCCTTCGTGATGTTACCAATACGACCGAAAACATAGGTCTAATAGCAAGTAGCATTATGAGTAAAAAAATAGCCTCTGGAGCATCACAAATTTTTATTGATGTTAAAGTTGGCCAAGGAGCACTTTTAAAAACTAAAAAAGATGCTATAAAACTAGCGAAAACCATGGTAGAAATCGGAAAAATATATCAAAAAAAAGTTATTTGTATGCTTACCAGAATGGATAATCCCTTGGGAAACAATATAGGAAATGCTATCGAAGTAATTGAAGTAATAGATATCTTGAAAAATAATAAACACAACAAGTTAAGACAGCTAGTTATAGAAATGGCTAAAGAAATAGTCTCTACATATAAAAATATACCAAAAAAAGAAGCACAACAACTTGTAGAAAAAACATTAATAACTCAAAAAGCTTATCAAAAATTCTTAGAATTTATTTCATATCAGCATGGAGATATAAATAGTATTAAATTAAAAGAAGGTACAAAAATATATTCCAAAAAAACAGGATACATTAAAAATATCAATGCTCAAAAGATTGGAATGATCTCCATGCAACTTGGCGCAGGACGCATAAAAAAAGAAGATAAAATAGATTACCAAGCAGGAATAATTCTAAATAAACAACCAAAAGACAAAATAAAACAAGGTGAATTACTATGTACAATATATGGAGATAGAAAAATAAACGAAGAAGAATTACTGAGTGCTTTTACAATTACAAAATGGAAACCATTCCAACCACAAACAATTATAGCTATAATAAAATAAAATCTCCTAAGTTTAACTTAAGAGATTTTTCAATTATAAGAACAAAATTACTAACGTTCCAACAATTAAACAATATAATACAAAATAAATAAGTTTACCATTTTTAACAACATCTCTAAACCACTTCGTAGCAAAATAAGTAACAACCCCAGCAACTAAAGTAGCAATTCCATAATAAGTCAATAACTCAAGGGAAAGATTACTACTAAATAAATCCTTTAAACCAAGTATCATCGTAGCTAAACTAATTGGAATATATAACAAGAAAGAAAAATCAAAAGCTACCTCTCTTTTTAAATCACATAACATACCACCAACAATTGTAGAGCCACTTCTTGAAATACCAGGAATTAAAGCAAAAACCTGAAAAAGACCAACAATAAGAGCATCTTTAAAACTTAAATCTTTCGTATCTTTTTTACCCTTAACATTACGAATAAAAAACAAGAATAATGCAGTGATAAGCAAAGTTACTCCAACGAACTTAATATTATTTTCCAAAGTATCAAAAACATCAAATAAAGTAACAACAATACCCATAATTCCAGCAGGAATTGTTGCAACAACCAAATACCAACAATAATTATAATTAACTTTCTTACTTGCATCTTTAGTTTTTAAATACCCAAAGAAATCCTTAATTAAACCAATAATTTTTTTACGATATAAAATCAAAATAGCTAGTAAACTACCAAAATTAGTTAAAATAGCAAGCAACTCTGTATCAATATTCAAATTTTTCCCAGCAAACAACCTACTAAAAATCATAATATGTCCTGAAGAAGAAACAGGAATAGGCTCAGTAAACCCTTGAATAAATCCTAAAATAATGTAATAAAAAATTCCTTTCATCAAAAAACACCTCATTTAAAGTTTAACATATATAAAAAAATAGCACAATTATGATTAAAAAAACTTTTTTTAGCCAATAATAACTTTAGGTGATAAAAAATGATATATGTCTATGATATTTTACTTAATTTTAATGAAAATATGATACCTTTTTTTGAATGGGAAGATGAAGACGACATTAAATATGTCAAAAAAATTCCTTTAATAAAAGTGTCAAGTGAATTATTAACAAATATGTTTTACAAAAAAATTAAACTTGATAAAACATTCTTATCAAAAATAGAAAATAAAACAGTCTTTTACGATGCATTATTAAAAGAAGAAGAAAAGTATCTTTTCCTTGCAACAGATAATAAAAAAGTGTTAGGTTTTTTAGTCGAGGACACCAAAATAACCAAACTATCAGAATTATTAATTGAAGAAGAAGAGGAAATACTAGATCTAGCAACCTCTTTAAGCAACTATGAATTAATTTATGAAATAGCTAAAAAAGAAAGTCCTAAACAAGAATACTTAACCAGAAAAGAACAACAAATCAAAGAATATCTTTTCCAAGAACTTACCACTTTGAAAAAAAACGAAGATTATGAAAAACTAAACTATTACTACTTTGAATATTTTGGTAAAATACCAGCCTCTAAAGAAGAAAGTTATCAAGAATTACTATCTAGTATTAATAACATTACAACAAAACACCAAACACTTTTTCAAATAATGACACTTTCTTATCAAAATAAATAAAAATAAAAAAATAAAATTAAGCCATAGTTTTAAGAAAGTGATAAAATATATATTAAGAGGTAGTAAAGTAGTATTTATGAAAAAAGAAAAAATAATAAAAGTTGTAATATATATAGCTATAATCTATGTCATAATTGGGACAATATATTTAGGATATCGTTTTATATTTCGTCCAGTAACATTATCACTAAAAGGCGCTGAAGAAGTAACAATATCCTTAAATGAAACATTCAAAGATCCTGGATTTAAACTAGCTAGTATTAAAAAAGTAAATGATAGTGTCATAATAATAAATAATGTTAACAACAAAGTAGTAGGGACATATGATGTTATCTACCAATACAAAAATATAAAAAAAGTTAGAAAAGTAAAAGTAATTGATGACATAGCACCAATAATTACATTAAATGGTAAAGAAGAAACATATGTCTGTCCAAATAAAACTTATAAAGAAGAAGGCTATAAAGTAACAGATAATTATGATAAAAACCTAACAGACACAGTAAACATAACAAAAGAAAAAGACCAAATTATATATGAAGTTAAAGATAATTCTAACAACACCACTAAAATAATTAGAAAATTGATTTATGAAGATAAAACAGCCCCAAAAATAACCCTAATTAGTGAAAAAAGAGTTATCTATCAAGGCGAAGATTTTAAAGATAATTTTCAAGCAACTGATAATTGTGATGGCAATATTACAAACAAAGTTATTAAAAAAGGAACAGTAAATGTTAATGAAATAGGAACCTATAAAATAACTTATGAAGTAACAGATCAAAGCCAAAATAAAACAACCAAAGAACAGATAGTGGAAGTAAAATCAACCCCCAAAAATAGTGGAACAGTTTATTTAACCTTTGACGATGGCCCTAGTACAACAGCAACACCAATTATCCTAGACACATTAAAAAAGTATAACATCAAAGCAACATTCTTTGTTATAAATCATGGTACAGGAACAGATTATCTTTTAAAAAGAGAAACAGAAGAAGGACACACTATTGGATATCATACTGCATCACATAACTATTCTTATATTTATGAAAATGAAACAAATTTTTGGAATGATTTATCAAAAATAGAAAATAAAGTTAAAAAAGTAACAAATACAAATTCTAAAATATTTCGTTTTCCTGGAGGAAGTTCAAATACAGTCAGTTATAAAAATAAAGGAATTATGACAAGATTAGCCAAACAATCAAGAGAAAAAGGTTACATATATCAAGATTGGAATGTTGGAAGTCTTGATACTACAACCCAAAATAGTGAAACAATTTGTAACAATGTCATAAAAAGTTTAGGAAGAGGAACAAACATTGTTTTAATGCATGATTCAAATAATAAAACAGGATCAGCTAAAGCAGTAGAATGTATCATTAAAAAAGCTCTAGCAAGAGGATACGATTTTGAAAAAATAACAACAGATACCAAAGAAATTCATCATAGTATTAACAATTAATCACTTAAAATAGTGATATTAGAATTAAGAGAACAAAGAAAACTTTCTTTGTCTTTTTTTGGTATTTTTAATACATAAGTAATAACATCTGAATAAGATTTTTCTAAGATTTCATAATTTTTAGTAACATGATCAAGATAACTTTGTAATTCATAACTACATTGTAAAGATATAACATCATACAAAACAAAAGGAAGTAAAGTAGCATTTTTAATAACAGCAACACAAGAATTTTTATAAGCCCTAATAAGACCACCAGCACCTAGTTTAATACCACCAAAATAACGAATAACAACACATAAAACATTAGTGAGATCTTCACGAATCAAACAATTTAAAATAGGTATTCCCGCTGTGCCACTAGGTTCTTTATCATCAGAACACTTCTTACTCTGGCCAATAAT